>NZ_JAVRBR020000114.1:0-13409 GCF_034531165.2 Dendronalium sp. ChiSLP03b
ACGGGCGTAATTTGCACCACTGATAAAACGGTCTTAACTGTCAGAGTACATTTTGAGTATAAGATTTATCTCTGACCAATTCTCAATGCTTGTGTTTCTTTCATATTTTGCTGGCTGCAAAGCCGCTAGTTGGAGGCTCTCAAGTTACTTCTACAGAGAGTTCTGACTTGCTGGGGAATAACCGCCGCTTTCACAAACTTCTGACTGATGGTGTTGAAGTCGAATACTTCTTCAACGGAGAAATAGTTCATGAAAAAGTGTGGCTCACCGATCCATCTCATTTGCTAAATAATGATTGGCTAGCTATTCATCCCTTGACTGTAGTTGAAGGGAATCATGCTCACTGTCCTGATGTAGTTGTCTTTATCAACGGTTTACCATTGGCAGTTATTGTCTCGATTTATCCAACTAATGAACAAGCCACGTTCAAAGCAGGTTATCGACGAATCCAAACTTACCTTCAACAGATACCGAAGCTATTTTTTTATAATTCATTTCTAGTTATTACTTGCGGAAATCAGGCACGAGTTGGTACATTAACTTCGGACTGGGAAGAGTTTTTACCTTGGCACGCGATTGATGGTGAGGCAGTTGCGGTGGACGGGTTTCCCGGCATAAGCAAACTGCCGAACCCGGAGGGTGAGGACTTTCCTACAAAGGGTGCAGCAACTGAACTAGAGGTACTGATTCAAGGCATTTTTGATAAACGGCGTTTCCTAGAGGAAGTATTGCACTTGATAGTATTTGAGTCAAACGGAACCGACATCAGTAAAAAATTTCTTCGCCGACCTTTTTGTACAGTACTAAATTCCAATAAAACGTTTCGTTCCCCACCTATTTGTGGTTAAAACTGCAACGGCTTGCAACACAAAAATAAGAATACTTGCTATCTTATATCTTGCACCTAACGAGATAAATACTGACTTGACCTGACTACTCTGGAAAAATGCGGTACATTCAAGTCTTTTGACAATTTAATCCGTTTTTATAACCGTAAACGGGGATTGCACATAGTGGTCATGTATTTGGTTGTCGGGCAATGGCGGATTCCTTGGAGTTTTAGGGTTTGGAGAGGTAAAGGTACTACCTCTCCTGCACAGTTGGGATTAAAACTACTCAAGAATTTACCCCAATCATTGACCAAACGCTTTCAAGTTATGGTTTTGGCAGATACTGCATTTGGCAGTGCCGATTTTATTCACGGTGTCCGCTCTCTCAAATGCCATGCTGTTACTGGTTTACTATCAAGCCGCAGACTCACTGATGGGCGACGTTTAAGACGCTTGCACAAACGTGGTCAACAAGTTCACTTGCAAGGCTTTAATTGTCCCGTCTGGGTGTCTTGGTTCTACCTCAAACGTCATGACGGCAAGAAAGAAAAGCGTTTTGTTTTGTCTACAAGGCCACTTAAAGCCAACACTATTAATTGGTGGGGTAAACGTCGATGGTGAGCCAGTGCGTTGGGCGGGTTCCCCGACTTGAAGCAACTGGCGAACCCGAAGGGCAGATTGAGGGCTGGTTTAAAACGGCAAAACATCGCTTTGGACTTCATCGTTTTGGTCAAGGCACACTATTGGGTGTTTACCGTTGGTTAGTCCTTTCCTTTATTGCCTTTCTCTTAGCCCATTGGGCTTATTTATCTACCATCCCTGATCATTTACCTGACTGGGGACAAGCTGCATACACTGCGCTTGAATTTATCTTTCCGCAAATTGTTGTGTCTTATTTTTTACTCTTTCTTGCATACATGATTCCTCTGGCACGTAGTCATGGATTTGACATCCATATTTCCAGGTGCAAGATATAAGTGAGTGATAAATTGTTTCTTCAACAGTTGGAATCGGCTTGGGCAGCAAGCCTTGGGGCGGAAGTAATCATCTACACGCTATTAGCGAACTGGGGATATCACATAGCAGAGAAGTTAGGAGTACCTTGTTTTTTTGCATCAGTTCTGTCGCTAACTCCAACAGGGATGTTTCCATTTTTGAGATTTAGCCAGATAGCTAACAACCCACTAAGTAGAGCGATAAACTATGCCAGCTATTTCATCGCAGAGTTGTTGTACTGGCAGAGATATCGAAAACTGGTCAACCATTTCAGAACCCAAACATTGAAATTGCCTCCCTTGCCTTACCTAGGCAGACGCTTTAGACGCAGAACCTTGGCTAACGTATCACGAATTCCTGTGTTGTATGGGTTTAGCTCTCATGTCATCCCAAGACCTCATGACTGGCCCAAATGGGTGTACGTGACTGGTTTCTGGTTTATTGACCAAGCAGATACCTACGAGCCGCCTCTGGAACTAGAGGATTTTCTTGGGAAAAAAGTACCACCTTTGTGCTTTGGATTCGGAAGTATGACAATGCCACATCCAGGATATTTAACATACTACATCGTGGAAGCTCTGAAGAAAACTCGCCAAGGCAACATTATACTGTCAGGTTGGGGGAATGTTGGTAACATAGTTAACATTAAAGATTCGTTACGTGTGTTTGTAATCAAAGATGTTCCCCATGACTGGCTACTGCCCCAAGTACGAGCAATGGTTCATCATGGTGGTGCAGGTACAACGGCGGCGGTGTTACGTGCGGGGATACCGGAGCGTGACAGTACCCTTTTTTGCAGATCAGCCTGTTTGGGGTGAAAAGCTAACCCGACTGGGAGTAAGCCCTGCGCCAATACCGTATAAGAAAGTGTCAGAAGATACTTTAGCAGAGGCAATTAAAATCGTACTGGGCAATGAGAAGATGCGCTCCTTAGCACAAGAGTTAGGCCAGAAGATTAGGGATGAGGATGGTGTAGCGAATGCTGTTGAAGCATTCCATCGGCATTTGGGGTTGGTTGGGTAAGTTACTGTGTTTGCGATTGCTTTATAGCAGTCAAAATAAAAGCGATTGCTTCTTGGGTGTGTTCCTCTAAGGGTTTGTCATGAAATAAGTTTGCGAAGGCTGGCAAACTTATTTTTGAACGGGTGCTTAGTACAACCTCCAGGGCTTGACCTTTTTTCCTTTGATGGTGAAAATTACAAACACTTATCTGGGAATCATAAGCTTGACAACCTTTGTTGAAGGTTACTGTTCTTGAGCTATCTGCACGGAAACCATAAATGCAGCAAACTATGATAAAGCCGCAATTCCTAGTCAAACTCGATCGCCCATTTATAATAGCAGCACTAATTATTCCCATTGTCCATCTGGGACTGGGATACATAGGTTTATCTATGACATTTGTCAATGGTGCGTCAGCAATTTGGCCTTCATTCGGTGTGTTTGTAGCAGGAATGTTATTAGTAGGTTATCGAGTCTGGCCCATCTTATTTGTGAGCGATTTTATTGTTAGTTATATTATTTTTTTTAAAAACAATCTTTTACTTAGTACTATAATTCCAAGCATTAATTTAATTACTCCCTTTTTAGCTACTTTTTTAATTCATCGGTTTATCAAACGTCGCTATTTCTTAGAGCGTTCGCAAGATGTTTTTAAATTTATAATTCTGACCATACCCAGTCCCCTAATCAGTTCTATACTAGCTGCACTGACGCTTTGTATTACTGGTATTGCACCTTGGACAGTATTTAGTAATGTTTGCCGAACCTGGTTGGCATCAGACAGCACAGGTATTTTGGTTGTTACACCTTTACTACTAGCATGGTTACAAAAGTCCCAATCGCCAAGAAGCTTTCATCGGCGACAAATTATTGAACTTGGACTTGCCTTACTGTCAATGATAGCGATTGTTCGGGTAGCCTTTTCGGGGGGATACCCAATTGAATACATGATCGTTCCCCCGTTAATTTGGACAGCATTCCGATTTGAAGCGCGGATATCGACTATATGTGTACTCATTGTGTCAGCGATCGCGGTTTTTGGTACTGTTAATGGCTTCGGTTCGTTTGCTAAACAACTATCGCCCAATGAATCGCTCATCTTGCTGCAATCATTCATTTGTGTTATCGCTATAACTACCTTTGTAATCTCTGCGGTAACTAGTGAAAATCAAAGGTCACAAATCATACTGCGGCAAGCCAATGATGAACTAGAGCGACGAGTTGAAGAACGAACGGCTGAACTCAAGGAGGCAAAAAATGTTGCCGAAGTTGCCAATCAAGCCAAAAGTGAATTTCTCGCCAACATGAGCCACGAATTACGAACTCCTCTCAATGGCATCTTAGGTTATACTCAAATCCTACAACGGACTGAAAGCTTGACAGAAAAAGGATACAAAGGAATTGAAATCATCCATCAATGCGGATTTCATCTATTAACTTTAATTAATGACGTGCTGGATTTATCCAAAATCGAAGCCCGCAAAATGGAGTTACATGCATTTGATTTCCATTTTCTTTCATTTTTGGAGGGAGTTGTTGAAATTTGCCGGATTAAAGCCGATCAAAAAGTAATTGACTTCAAGTATCAGCCCGACCCTCAACTCCCTGTTGGGATTCATGCTGATGAAAAAAGGCTACGGCAAGTTCTGATTAATCTTTTGGGAAACGCGATTAAGTTTACAGACAAAGGGGGAGTAACTTTAAAAGTAAATGTTATCAGTCAACAGGCACAACAAATTATAAATGAGCAAGAACAAGTCATCAATTATAAAATTCGTTTTCAAGTGGAAGATACAGGGGTTGGAATGACATCGGCACAATTGCAGAAAATCTTTCTTCCCTTTGAGCAAGTAGGAGAAATCAGCAGACAGCTTGAAGGAAGCGGCTTAGGATTAGCTATTAGTCAGAAAATCGTCCACCTCATGGGTGGTACTTTAGAAGTTGAAAGTCAAGTTGATAAAGGTAGTATTTTTTGGTTTGAAGTAGAGTTACCAGAAGCAAAACAATGGGCAGCAAGTTCCAGGGTGATGCGACAAGGAGCTATCACAGGTTATCAAGGCAAAAAACGCACCATTCTAGTAGTAGACGACAAATGGGAAAACCGTTCTGTAATTCTAAATTTATTAGAACCGATTGGATTTGAGTTGATAGAAGCTAGTAATGGTCGAGAGGGAATTGAGCGGGCTGTTGCATTTCAACCTGACTTAATTGTTACCGATTTAGTAATGCCTGTAATGGATGGTTTGGATCTGATTCGGTACATCAAGCAATCTGCTCAATTTAAAAATATAGCAATAATTGCTTCTTCTGCAAGTGTATTTGAAAGCGAACGAAATCAAAGTTTAAATGTCGGTGCAGATGCCTTTTTATCTAAGCCTATAGTAGCTGAAACATTGCTGGAATTATTAAGCTTACATCTGAATTTGGTATGGATATATGCACCAAATTCAGAAATTGATATAAATTCTAGTCAAGCTAATTTTCAGTCAGAGTTACAAGATATTTCTTTACCTTCTATTGATATCCTAACTCGCTTATATGAATTGACAAAAGATGGAAATGTTGATGGGGTATTGGATGAAGCTAATAATTTAAAAACTAATAACCCTGTTTATTTTAATTTTGCTCAACAAGTAATCAAACTTGCAGAAAATTTTCAAATGAAGAAATTGCGAGAGGAATTAAGGCAATGGATAAAACAGGTTAACTAAAATATAAAAGAATATAATTAATCATTTGTTTAAAAATAGTTTTAATTTTTTACAGTTTTGCTAAAAAATACATTTTATCCAATGAAAAACTCTGATTTTATTTTAATTGTTGATGATAATCCAACTAATTTGTCGGTACTATCACAAGCATTAAAAGGTACAGGTTTTACTGTTCGAGTCGCCGAAGATGGAGAAAGTGCAATCGAACTAGTGCAGCATAAACTACCTGCTCTGATTTTGTTAGATGTACAAATGCCTGGAATAGATGGGTTTGAAACATGTCAGAAACTTAAAGCTAATCCATTAACACAAAACATCCCAATTATTTTCATGACGGCGTTGGCGGATACCGAAAATAAGGTAAAAGGATTTTCGTTAGGAGCCGTTGATTATATTCCTAAACCCTTTGAACAAGCAGAAGTGATTGCCAGAGTGCGAATGCATTTGCAACTCAAACAATTGACCGACGATCTCGAACAAAGAGTGAAAGAGCGAACCGCAGCTTTAGAACAGGCACAATTACAACTGGTGCAACAAGAAAAGCTCTCAATGCTTGGTCAATTGGTAGCAGGTGTAGCACATGAAATAAACAATCCTATTAGCTGCATCACTAATAATATTTATCCTGCTCAAGAGTATGTTGCTGAACTCAGCCAAATCATGCAATTATGTCAACAATATCATTCTCAATTACCACCTGCAATTCAGGATGCAATCTCTCAAGCAGATTTAGAATTTATTTTAGAAGATTTACTAAAGCTCCTCAATTCCATGCAGGTCAGCACGGAAAGAATTAAAGATATTTCTGTGTCGCTGCGAAACTTTGTTCGCGCTGACACATCTGTAAAAGTTGAGTTTGATGTTCATGAAGGACTTGACAGTACATTATTAATTCTACGGCATCGTCTTAAAGGGTTAGGGCAACGACCTGAAATTCAAATTCTCAAACAATATGCTTCTTTACCAAAGGTTGAGTGCTATCCAGGGCAACTAAATCAAGTCTTCATGAATATCTTAGCTAACGCTATTGATGCTCTAGAAGATGTTTGGCAACAGGGCAAGCGAGTAAATAAGTTCTTGGAAATCAACATTTGCACCGAAATGTCTAGCCCTGCATATGTGAAGATTTGTATTTCGGATAATGGAATCGGCATGACAGACGAGGTCAGACAACGGATATTTGACTGTCTATTCACTACAAAAGCAGTTGGTAAAGGTACTGGATTGGGATTAGCAATCGCCCATCAAATTGTTGTGGAAAAGCATGGTGGATCGATTCATGTGCATTCCACACTCAATCAAGGAACTGAATTTGCGATCTTATTGCCTGTGAAAGAACAATATGAATCAGAATTATCGAGGTAAGTAACTCAATAACTTCTAAAAAAAATACCCTACTGCAAAGACGTGCCCCCAGGGCGAAAGCGCCAGAAGTATAGTCGTTTAGCAACAATATCTTTGGCTATAAAAATAGCTAAGAAATTATTTAAGCAGGAATGATTTGAGCAGTAAGTGAACGTTTATGAGAGCGATTTTTTTCGGGGGAGATGGGACTGGCCATGCGGTAAGATGACCCCATGTCTGATTCTGAGCAACTTGTCATCTACCAGCTTCATATTTTTATCCTAGGCATCAGTCCAATGATTTGGCGTACGGTCAAAATCCGCAGCGACAGCACAATCGCCGATTTGCACTACATTATCCAGATCGCAATGGGGTGGACTGATTCTCACCTACATCGCTTTGTAATCCACGGTAAGCATTACGGAATTGCTCAAATTGGGCGAATGGGGTTTTCTGACGACCCTAGAGTTGTCAAATTATCAGATTTTGGCTGGCAAATGCGAGAGCGTTTTTTATACTAATATGACTTCGGTGATAACTGGCAGCATCAAATTCGGGTCGAAGCAATTCTCACTCCAAAATCAAATTGCTTTTATCCAGTGTGCATTAGTGGTCAAAGTGCTTGCCCTCCAGAAGACTGCGGTGGCCCGTGGGAGTTCATGGCACAAAAACAAGAATACTCGGTTAAGATATATAGCTTCTCGATGCAGTGAAATTCTGGAAGAAGGTGATATCCCTGGCAATATTGAAGAGATATACGAACTACGTCAATGGTTAATGGTTGACCATTTTGACCGCCAAAAAGTCAACCAACGTTTACAGCAATACGCGGCTGGGGATAAAGAGATGTTATTTGAACAGGAAATAGTGTGAAAGTCAAAATCCAAATAGTTGTGGAGTCAGATCATGGAGATTCCCAAGTTGTCCAAGAAATTATGCAGATTTCGCGTGGTGCTTTACAGCCAGAAAACTTGGGGCTAAAACTAGCAGAAGCCAAAACATTACTACAAAACCTCCAACACGCCCTAGCCGAGCAACAAGTAGCAGAGTATTCTCAACAACAGGAATTATGTTTGCACTGTAGCCAGAAACTCTTGCATAAAGACAAGCGCACAATTGTATACCGCACATTGTTTGGCAAGTTACATCTCCAATGCCTCCACTATTTCACTGCCCGTGCCAGGAACAACCAACCCGTAGCTTTAACCCAGTAGCCAACTTACTACCAGAACGCACTTCAAGAGAACTATTGTATCTGGAGTCCAAGTTTGGGTCTTTGATGTCTTACAGTTATCGTGGGCAAGAGTATAAAAGCAGACGGTACATCCAAGCGGTTCGGGGGAGTTTATTGTTACGATACCAAACCCCAGCGTGGGATCTTTGAGGTCTTAAAATCTCGAGGAATGCAGATGAATCAACAAGTAACTTTCCTGTCAGACGGTGATGAGAAGATACGCGAACTACAGCTTTATCTCAATCCCAACGCAGAATATATCCTGGATTGGTTTCATATCACCATGCGGCTGACAGTGATGAATCAGACTGCAAAAGGACTTAGTAAAAAAGATACTGAACTAGACACAGACATACCCAAAGAGCTAGAAAGAATTAAGTGGTATTTGTGGCGTTGATTTACCGTCACGGATTGCGAGTTGCAGAAGTGGCATCTCTGCGCTGGGAGCAAATAGACTGGAATGGTGGCACCATTTACGTAAAGCGAGTTAAAAAAGGCACTCCTTCTACTCATCCTCTGTACTCTGGAGAAATTCGCTCTCTTCGGAAATTACAACGAGATTATCCTGCTAGTCCCTATATTTTCCAGTCTTCTCGACGTGGCCCGTTGGCATATGATACGATCGCCGGCATTGTTGAGCGAGCTGGTGAATTAGCTGGCTTGCATTTAAGAGTTCATGCTCATATGCTGCGGCATGGAACGGGTTACTATTTGGCGAATCGAGGCATTGATACCCGAACAATTCAGAGTTATTTGGGGCATAAAAATATTCAGCACACTGTTCGTTACACCGAACTTGCATCTACCAAATTTCAAGGCCTTTGGGATGATTAATATTTAACCCCCTTGGTTAATTCTTGCCCATCTCCCCCGAAAAAAATCGCTCTCCTGTGCTATGCCCAAAGATACAAGCTTTTTACCAGTAGTTTATGTGAATCTCAATTGGGAAAAGTAATTATTTTTTAGTCAGGGATTATGCCGCAATACTTTGGACAACTGCACACAACCGAGGCACCTTGGTCAATCCTTGGAGCAGTACAAGCAATACAACACAATGAGCGCCATATCCTGTTCAAGTGTAGCGGTCCCTGTCTGAGGATTAGTGTCCTAGCACCGAACTTAATTCGAGTACGGATGACCCCTACTGGTGAATTTCTACCCAGGCGATCGTGGGCAGTGGCACAGGCGGATGAAGAATGGTCTACTGTGCCGTTTGAAGTGCGAGAAAAAGCAGAGGCTATAGAAATTACAACTGAGCAATTGTGTATTGTTGTGTCCCGCGATCCTTGTCGTATCCAGTGCTTTGACTCAGCAGGACAGTCCTTTGCTCAGGATACAGACTTAGGCATGGGGTGGCGGACTGGTGCTATTGCTGGGTGGAAACGGATTGAAACTGACGAACATTTTTATGGTTTTGGTGAACCCACAGGCTTACTCGATCAGCGATCGAAAGTGAGAACCAACTGGACATCTGATGCGATCGATTTCGGTATCTTGACAAACAGCATGTATCAGGCAATTCCCTTTTTTATCGCGTTGCGTCCGGGATTGGGGTACGGGCTTTTTTTCAATACTACTTTTTGGAGCAGATTCGATCTGGGCGCACAGCAAACCGGAGTCTGGCGGATGGAAACTCAGGGGAGTGAACTGGATTACTACATTATTTATGGTCCTGAACCTGCAAAAATTATCCAGACTTACACCCAGCTAACCGGACGGATGCCTTTACCACCCAGATGGTCATTAGGTTACCACCAGTGTCGTTGGAGTTACGAGTCACAAGATATAGTACGCAAACTGGCGCGTGAATTTCGTCAGCGCCGCATTCCGTGTGATGTTATCCATTTAGATATTGACTATATGAACGGCTATCGGGTTTTTACCTGGAGTCCTAAACGCTTTGCTAACCCTAAAGAATTAATACAAAATCTTAAGCAAGATGGCTTTCAAGTGGCGACAATTGTTGAGCCGGGAGTCAAGTACGATCCAGAAGCAGATTACAAAGTCTTCGATGAGGGATTAAAGAACGATTATTTTATCCGGAAAATCAATGGACAGCTATTTCATGGCTATGTCTGGCCCGATAAAGCTGTTTTTCCTGATTACCTACGCCCTGAAGTTAGAGATTGGTGGGCAAGTTGGCAAAACAGTCTAACTGACATTGGTGTTGCCGGCATCTGGAATGATATGAATGAACCTGCACTTGACGATCGCCCCTTCGGCGACCCTGGTAACAAGATTTCGTTTCCCCTTGATGCATCGCAGGGGCCGACTGACGAGAGAACCACACACACTGAAACCCATAATCTGTATGGGCTAATGATGGCACAGGCATCTTATCAAGCAGCTAAAATATCTCGTCCGACAGAACGCTCTTTTTTTCTGACACGCGCTGGATATGCTGGCATTCAACGCTGGTCAGCAGTCTGGACAGGAGACAATCAATCGTTGTGGGAACACCTAGAAATGTCCTTACCAATGCTCTGCAACCTGGGTTTGTCGGGCGTTGCCTTTGTCGGTAGTGATATTGGGGGGTTTGCAGGGAACGCTACGGCTGAACTATTTGCTCGTTGGATGCAGGTAGGAATGCTTTACCCCTTGATGCGGGGACACTCAGCATTAACTACAGCACAGCATGAGCCTTGGGTATTTGGCGATCGCGTCGAAAAAATTTGCCGCGAGTACATTGAACTTCGTTATCGACTACTGCCATACATTTACACCCTATTCTGGGAAGCCGCAACCACTGGTTCGCCAATTCTGCGCCCCCTGCTCTATCATTTTCCCAATGACTCTAAGACATTTACTCTTGCCGATCAAGTAATGCTTGGCCCCTCATTACTAGCAGCACCAATTTACCGTCCAGGTGTTGAACACCGTGCCGTATACTTGCCTGAAGGTAGCTGGTACGACTGGTGGAGTGGCAAGACTTTTACAGGGCCAACTCACATCCTGGCACACGCCTCACTTGAACGAATGCCATTATATGTCCGTGCTGGCTCCATCATTCCGATGATACCAGTAATGCAACATGTAGATGAACGTCCCATAGACCAGATGAGGCTGCGGATCTGGAATGGCACAGGTGAATTTATCCTTTATGAGGATGACGGTCATACTTTTGAGTACAAAACAGGGGCCTTTTGCACAACAACCTACCATGTTTCTTCAAAAGGGCAACGAACCATTGTTGAGATTGGAGCAAGAGAAGGTGAGTTTTCACCTGCAACGCGTAAAATCATTGTGGAACTAGTTGGCGTTGGCGAACAGAGCTTTGTTGATGATGGCAATGCACATCAGTTGGAGTTTTCAATTTAGCTCGACTTTATCCATCTTGACAAACTGCGATGCTTGCAGCAAGTCACTGAAAAGCGTTTATGCTTGGACTTACGCAGTAATACGAAAAATCAAGGGTTTCAACAAAGATGTAGGGGTACAAGTCTGTGAGGGTGTTATTGAGCAAAACTCTTAGATTCCCACACCCTTACTCCCTTAGACCCAGTCTCAACAGACAACCTTTGGGTTTATTTACACCGAGGTGTACTAGTTATACCTAAAGACAGCCAAGTACGAGAGCGATCGCTTCAAGATTAACAGAAACATTGGTTAATGCAGTGGGTTAACCTATGAGCCATATGCTATTATTATTTGGTTAATGCCTAATGCTACCAGTCAAGGACTACCCTAGAGTAGTGTGAAGGAAACAAAGATAAGGCGACATAGCCAAGTGGTAAGGCAGAGGTCTGCAAAACCTTTATCCCCCGGTTCAAATCCGGGTGTCGCCTTTGATTTTAAAGATTTACTGGGGTAAAGCTACCCCATTTTAGTAGCTAACTTGTAGCCATAAGGTACAAGTTAGGCCATAACATCAGAAATCAAGATTCTAATGAGGATAGTCTTGCGATCGCTAGGTAGTCCTGGAAGGTTTTTGCCCTAGTTACTGAGTAACCACAACACAAACTGTTTTTAGTAAGATATTTATTTTGCTACTTGTGACGCTATTTCGTGGTGAGGATGAATAACCCATAGCGT
This sequence comes from Dendronalium sp. ChiSLP03b, assembly GCF_034531165.2. Taxonomy (NCBI): domain Bacteria; kingdom Bacillati; phylum Cyanobacteriota; class Cyanophyceae; order Nostocales; family Nostocaceae; genus Dendronalium; species Dendronalium sp. ChiSLP03b. The sequence continues at coordinate 12,150 of NZ_JAVRBR020000114.1, forward strand.
TGCGCGATCGTGTTGCGATCGCCCATTTTTGCTATGAGCGATACTGATGCTAAAGAAATGATGCGTCGCTGTTTTACGGAAGAGTCGGAAGGTTTGCAGCGCAGTTTTTTAACTCATCAAGAGGCGATGCAATCTTATAAAGTGTATGTTGAAAAACTCGATTATCTTTGGCAACAGAATCGAGAAATATCACTCATGGGAGCTAATTCGATTGCTCGATATTTGACAACTCAGCAAAGTGCTTTTCGACGGTTTGAGCAGGATATGTCTCGCGCAAAGGCGCAAAGGAGCAAAGAAGAATTGAAGAAAAAAGCAAGTATAAAGAAATTACGAGATTCAAATATTCTGTATACTGTTCTAGGACAAAAAATTCTTTTTTTCGCTGTATCAAGATTCTTGCTCAGGATAAACGCAGAGCAGCGTATCTCAGAAACGCTTAATGCCGTCTCGCGTAGTATTACTAAAATGGATAAAGATGGCTTCTTCGGCCGAGATCAATTTCATTGGTCTAATGTTCTAGTCCGGCCAAATGAAAACCTAACCATGATAACTACAGGCTCTGGATATGAGAAATGTGTAGAACTTGTCAGAATGATATTGTCTGATTCGTCTGAGGGTGTAAGAAAGTTGATAGAAAGTACTAAAGATGAGGTAAGTAATGAGGTTAAGTGGAATGAACCTTTGATTTCCACTTGGAGAAAAGATTTTCATGTGATATTGCCTGAAGTTGAATTACCTGAGGAGCAAATAAAAGCATCTTCCGAATCAGATGACTCCTTTACAGAAGTTCGAGATGTGCTTGACTTTTTTGAGGAGGAAGAAGAGGAATCTGATGAAATTGAAGATGATGAAGATATTTTTCAAGAAACTGAGGAAGTAAAAGATTAAGCTGTGATATGGAGGGCGTTAAAATTGCATGATCGCCCTCTACCCTGCCCACTATCCACATGCAATTTGCAGACTTTTAGTATATTGTCGCACTCAGCGACAACAACGACCTAACACTGTATTGACGCGAACTGTTCTAGGTTAATGGCTAGCGATATTTCGTGGCGAGGATGGACAAGCTGTGGCGTTGCGCGTAGACGCGAAGCGACTTGTCGTTAGACATCGCTTCATCCCTCTTTTATCACTTTGGGAGAACCCAATCGCTGAAAGCCTTTCGAGGCTTTAATTTCTAAGTTTTGGCTATAAATTTTAGTTACTGTTAGAAAATAAAGGCTCAAAGCTTGACTCAATCAAAGTTTCAGAATCTTGCTT
>NZ_JAVRBR020000115.1:0-19946 GCF_034531165.2 Dendronalium sp. ChiSLP03b
ACTCAGGATTCGGCTGCGTTTTGAATCGCGGCTAACAATGAGCGGAGGTCGTAAGAGCCATCGTGGCGCACACCGTTGATGAAAAAAGTCGGCGTGCCGTTGACCCCGCTCTGGATTCCGCTGAGTAAGTCTTCGCGTATCCTGGCTGCGTGGGCGTGGTCGGCGAGTTCGCGACTGAATCGAGGCACATCAAGACCGAGGTTAGCTGCATATTCCATTAGATGTTTGCGATCGAGTGCCTGTTGATGTTCAAAGAGATGGTCGTGCATCTCCCAAAACTTACCTTGCGCCCCAGCTGCTTCTGCTGCCTGCTCGGTGTAGGGATGCATACTGGTTAATGGGAAGTGGCGGTAGACAAAGCGCATCAGATCCTCGGTCAACTGCTGTAGCTCTTTGACGGTGAAATGGGCACGGCTGCAATAAGGACACTCATAGTCGCCGTATTCTACGAGGGTGACGGGTGCATTTTTTGACCCTCAGATCCGATCGCTAACTGGGAGGCTAAGTTTGCCCGTTGCTGTTGTTATCATGTTGTCACCTCCTGCTGGGAAGGAGTGCTTTGGGAAACCGCAGCGTCACTGCCCTTGCCCGTTGCCTCTGTGCCCATTACCTAGGTTTACTTTTACAACCTTGTTTCTATCTTCTTCAGCCTTGGGCAGCCTCAGCTTGAGAATGCCATCTTTGTATTCTGCTTGTACCTGGTCATGCTGGACGCGGGTAGGTAGGGGAATCACGCGCTGAAACCTGCCATAGCGGAATTCAGTACGGGTAATACCTCTTTCTTCCATTCTAATTTCTGACTTACGCTCACCGGAAATAGACACTGCCTCTGGCGATACCTGCACATTTAGGTCTTCGCGGTCTATACCAGGAATTTCTACCTTGAGATGAATTGCATCGGGGGTTTCTTCTATCTCAGCGGAGGGAATAAAGGCAACCCCTTCCTCTGGTCTACGACCTGTCGGTGCTATTTCATCAAACAAGCGGTTTAACTGCCGCTGCAAAGTTTCAACCTCTCGGAAAGGTTCCCAACGAACGAGTGCCATAATTTTAAGTCTCCCGATCTGAACTTGAGTGTTTAGAATTCTGCATTAGACTGGGTTTTGTCAGTCGCTGAAACAGCGTTGCTATTCTGCCAGTGCTGAACTCTGTTGACACTATAGATAATAGATAAGAAATCTAAGGGTTTTCTAAGGACATTATGATGATTGGGTATTGGCACAAGGCAAACTGTAAACAGAAAAACAAATAACTTCCCTTGAACCTTTCTCAGTACCCAATACCCAGTAACCAGTCTCCTTAATAGTCGAAGCCAGGGCCAGGGCCGACACCAGCTGGCGCTTTCTCGTGCTTGTCAGGTTTTTCTACCACAACACCCTCAGTGGTCAGCACCATACCACCAATAGATGCAGCATTCTGCAAAGCACTACGAGTCACCTTCGCTGGATCGACAATGCCTGCCTCGAACATATTCACAAATTTATTAGCAACGGCATCGTATCCCTCATCAAAGGGCAGTTCGCGGACGCGCTCCACAATCACCGCACCATTAGCACCAGCATTATCAGCAATACGACGTAGTGGGGTATAAAGGGCGCGAGCCACAATCATGGTGCCCGTCAACTCTTCATCCTTCATTTGACTCTTTGCCCATTCCTCAACTTGGGGAGCAATGTGTGCTAGTGTTGTACCACCACCAGGCACAATTCCTTCTTCAACTGCGGCTTTGGTGGCATTAATTGCATCTTCTAGACGTAGCTTGCGGTCTTTGAGTTCAGTTTCGGTGGCAGCACCGACCTTAATCACCGCCACACCACCTGCCAGTTTCGCCAGCCGTTGTTGCAGTTTTTCTTTATCGTAGGAGGATTCAGCTTCTTGGATTTGGCGACGAATTTGTTCGATGCGAGCTTTGACAGCTTCTTCGTTGCCTTCTGCCACGATGGTTGTGTCGTCTTTGGTAACGATCGCTCGCCTTGCTTTACCAAGCATTTCTAACTTGACATTTTCCAGCTTTAAGCCCGTATCTTCGCTAATCACCTGACCACCTGTGAGCGCTGCGATGTCTTCCAGCATTGCTTTGCGTTGAGCGCCAAAGCCGGGAGCCTTCACTGCCGCAACTCGCAGCACACCGCGCAAATGGTTGACAACTAAAGTTGCCAAGGCTTCTTTTTCAATGTCATCCGCAATGATTAGTAGGGGTTTGCCTGTCCGAGCAATTTGCTCCAGAATCGGTACTAAATCTTGAACCAGCGTAATCTTGCGATCGGTGATTAAAATGTGGGGTTCTTCCAGTACTGCCTCCATTCGCTCTGGATCGGTGACAAAGTAAGGCGAAACGTACCCTCTATCAAAACACATTCCTTCAGTGACTTCCAGTTCGGTCGTTGTGGATCTGCCTTCTTCCAGAGAGATCACACCTTCTTTGCCCACTTTTTCCATCGCCTCAGCCACAATCCGACCCACTTCTGGGTCATTACCCGCAGAAATGGTTGCGACCTGGTCAATGTCCCTAGAATCTTTAATTGGACGGGCGTGTTCTTTAATTTTTTCGATGACGAATTCCGTAGCTTTATCAATTCCCCGCTTTAGCGTTAGGGGATCGGCACCAGCAGTAACGTTGCGTAGCCCTTCTTTAACCATCGCGTGAGCCAGCACAATTGCAGTGGTGGTTCCGTCACCCGCGACATCGTTTGTCTTGGAGGCTGCTTGACGCAGCAAGGAAATCCCGGTATTTTCAGTGGGGTCTTCCAATTCAATTTCTTTGGCAATAGTCACTCCATCATTGACGATTTGGGGAGCGCCATATTTTTTCTCCAAAACTATATTCCGCCCTTTGGGGCCGAGGGTGACAGCGACGGCTTCCGTCAGAGTGTCAAAACCCTTTTCCAATGTCCAACGGGCCGTATCCTTGTACAGAATTGTCTTTGCCATAGGAATCTTGTCCTTGTTAATAATTAATTAAGATATTTTCAGTAGTGCTGAATAGAGACGCGATAAATCGCGTCTGTACAAGAGGTAGGAGTTTTATCTTCCGCTGTCTTCCCTGCTCTCTTTTCCCCAATACTCAGTCTCTTTGAAAGCTGCTTACTCGACGATCGCCAGGACATCTTTTTCAGACATCAACACGTACTCTTTGCTACCGAGTTTAATGTCGGTTCCGGCATATCTGGAATAGAGAACTCTATCGCCAATTTTCACTTCCATTGGCTGACGAGAGCCATCGTCATTACGCTTGCCCGGGCCGACTTGCACCACTTCTCCAATCTGTGGCTTTTCTTTGGCGGTGTCGGGCAATAAAATTCCCCCAGCAGTTTTTTCTTCCGCTTGCGCGACCTTAATAAAGATGCGTAGGCGTAGCCCGTCGCAGACATCGCCCAACGGTTTTACTGTCGAAATATTCAGCGATACGGCTGCCATAGGCTATTCTCCTGTTGAGAAGGCAGAAGGCAGAAGGTACATTCACGTTATTCTTTTTCCTTAGTGAGTGGACTTTAAACCCACAACTTAAAGTTTTTTCTTCGATCTTTCTTCCTTTCTGCACCCGACAGTATGCGTCATGCCTTTTTATGTAAAAATTGTGTCTTTGTAGATTGGTACTGCTCAGTAATTATTACCTTAACCAAAAAATCTAAGGACTTTCTGAGGAAATCATGGCGAATTTACAATAGGTTGTGTTGCAAAAACTGGGCGCGGGATAATTTCTGTTGAAGTTGGGCGGAATTGCGTGCGATCGCTAGCTGTCGATCTACCTACAATTTGGTATCGTTGTAGGAGAGGATAGCGATCGCATTTGTAGTTGAGTTCCGAGCTATCAATAAATTATTTGGTCTTTATATCTCGCTTTTGCAGCATTACAGGTACAAATATCTTGTTATATTCAGCTAAAGCAAGAATGAGAAACGCAATAGCCAGGATGATGGCGGCTGGAAGTCCTCCATATTGGACTAATGCAACTGTATCTAATTGTTTCAAAGGTGAGGTGATGGCTTTTTCAGTTGTACAAACCAGTTTTTCTGGTTTCGCTGTTGTTTGGCAGCGCAATAGCTGATTTGTTTTTTCTTGCTCTTGAATAGTCTCAGATACTGAAGAGTAATTCATAAATATATTAAATCCTTTAATCAATTCATAGGATGTAATGACCAACAAATACATCCTAGAAGCTGCTTTTAAAAAAGTCCCAGAAAAGAATTTCCAGTAAATAAAATATAAGCGGAAAAATTTTTCCGCTTATTTTATAAAGCGGAAAACATATACATTCCAAAGCTAATTCAGTTAAACTGAATCAAAATATGCAGACTTCTAAGAAGGTTTGGGAAGATAGCAGTAACTATGAAAAGCTGGCACACATTTTTAAGAACCGAGGTGTTTCCTCAAGAGCGATATGGATTAACCAAAACTGAGCAAGCTATTTTTCTGTCTAAATTTCCTAGCCAAGAAACTGTCAAAACTAACAAACAGGTTGCAGATCGAGCGATTAAAGATGATGAATTGCCTTCTAATCCAGAAACTGTTAGAAAGCATATGTGGACAATATACAATGAACGGTTCTGTCCAAAGGATGGCAAGGAAGGTTTTCCGGGTTATAAACAGAAAAGCCGAAATAAAGATCGAGAATTCCTCGCTTGGTTAAAACAACGGTATTTGCAATGGCTCGAAACTTTTAACTCTGATACTCCACTTCAGTCAGCTTCAGAAGCTAACCATGTAATTCAAGTATCCCCGGCAGTATTAGGAAAGCTAAGCAGCCATGTACCAGATTTACCATTAAATTCCTTACCACGCATTGATGCACTCAAAGACTTAAAAAAATTAGTACTTGATGGTAAAAACCAACCAGTAGCCGTTACTGGAACTGCGCTTAGAGTTGGAGTGCAAGGTATGGGCGGAATTGGCAAATCAGTTTTGGCAGCAATGCTAGCACGCGATGAGGAGGTGCGGTATAGTTTTCCTGATGGTATCTTGTGGGTAACGCTTGGTCAAAATCCAGCACTTACCTTACGGCAATTAGATTTAGCCAAAATGCTGGGCGATAGTTCACAGATATTCCATGATGTGCAACAGGGCAGAGTTCACTTGAGCGAATTGTTAGTAAATAAAGCTTGCTTGGTGATTCTAGATGATGTGTGGCAAAGCAAACACGCTGAGGCGTTTAATGCACTAGGGCAGAAGTGCAAGATGTTAATTACAACACGCGACAATAAGGTGCTTCAGGAACTCGGTGCTGTTGGATGTTTGCTAGGTTTGCTGGAGGATGAACAGGCGCTAACACTCTTGGCATTGTGGGCAAAACAAGAGAAAGAAACATTACCTGTTGAGGCAGATGAAGTGGTGCGAGAATGTGGTAACTTGCCTTTGGCGCTAGCAATGATTGGTGCATTAGTCCAAAGTAAGCCAGACCGTTGGGGCAATCTGCTGTACAAGCTTCGCAATGCCGATCTAGAAAAAATTAGGTATCAGTTTCCTGATTACCCTTATCCAAACTTGCTCAAAGCGATTCAAGTCAGTATTGAGGCATTAGAGACTGATATCCAAAAGCGCTATTTAGATTTTGCCGTTTTTCCAGAAGATACGCCTATTCCTGAAACTATGTTGCAAACTTTTTGGGAACCGGAAGGGCTAGATGAATTCGACACGCAAGATGTGGTAGATGCGCTGGTAGAGCGATCGCTAGCACGGCGTGACGATCGGGGATGCTTAACTTTGCATGACCTCCAGTATGATTATGTGCGTAAGCAAGCTGGTAATTTACAGTCATTGCATAACCGTTTTGTGAATTCTTACTCTTCACGTTGCTCAAATGGCTGGCATACTGGCCCAAATGATGGCTATTTTTTTGAAAATTTAACTTACCATCTACATGAATCTGGGCGAAAAGAAGAACTGTATAAACTACTAACTAAATCCCCAGATTGGATGGAAGCAAAATTTATTGCTTGTACAGGTGATACGGCGTATGTTGCTGATTTGGATTTGGCAATAAGTGACTTTGCCGATCCATTAGAAGCAAATCAACTTTTAATGTTAATCCAACTTTACACAGCACGTCAGGCAGTAAATCTTCGGGTCAGCGGCTATTTTAATACCGACCTAGAAACCTTAGTGTGGCTGGGATGTGAGGATGAAGCTTTAAGTCATGCACGTTTACGCTCTGATTTGGAATATCGGTTAAATGGCTTATTGACTATCTATAAGGCTTTGCAAGAAAAAGCTAGGCCTAATTATTCTCTTCTCGATGAAGCTTCGGAGATTGCACAAGTAGTCAACGACTATGAAGAGCAAATAAGAATACTAAGCAAATTAGCAGCAACACTAACGCAAGCTGGGCGCAAAATAGAAGCAGACACAATCTTTACTGACCTTGCAGAATTGGCATGGGCAGAGAAGGAAGATGAAGAAAATGGTACAGAGTCTGGGCTAAGAGAATTGGCTGTAGCACTGGGACAAGCTGAACGCTTTGCTGAAGCTGAAGAAATCTTAGAGGCAATTGAAAATAATGAGGATCGAGTATGGGTATTAAAAGAGTTAGCAGCTGCACTGGCTAAGTCTGGACGAGAGATAGAAGCATTAGCAGTTTTTGATGAAGCGATCGAAGGTGCTGCTATGGAAGACTATGAACTATGGATAGAAACATCAGTAGAACTGATAGAAGCATTGATTCAATTTGGATATTTTAGCGAAGCTGAAGAAATTGTACGCTCAGACGATGACTATTTATTTCAAGCTTTAGCACTTAGCAAGCTGGGAACAGTATTGGAGCAAGTTGGAGATTTTACCAAAGCTAATATCATTTTTGCAGAAGTTGCAGAACTCATACCAAGAATAGAAGTCGATTGCTACCAGCATTGGGCAATGAGTGAATTAGCAATAGCACTAGCTAAGTCTGGAAGAAGAGAAGAAGCTAAAAATATTATGCTCAAAAAAGCCAAGGTAGTTTTGAAGTTGAAAGACGCTTACGCACTGGCAGAATCTCGGCGAACTTTAGCATTAGCGTTAGCCCTAGCTGGGTATAAAACAGAAGTGGAGGCTATTTTTATCAAAGCTGAAGAATTAGCACAAACAATCGAAGATGAACCACGTCAAGCATTAGTACTAAGAAAGTTAGCAGTATCGCTAGCTCAAGCTGGATATAAGGACAAATCCCACAAAATCTTGGGTAGAGATATCGAAGTCACAAAGAATATTGAGGAAGCTCACAGACAAGGATGGAGACTTTGTCAATTGGCTGTTGCAATGGCTGAGAGTGGATTGACAACAGAAGCAAAAACAGCTTTTGATGAAGTAATAAAGTTAATTCATAAAGTTGAGAATAATTCAGAGCAAGCACGACTACTGGAACACTTATCTATATCACTAGCACAAGCAAAGTACTTTACTGAAGCTGAGAAAGTAGTACAAGAGATTAACCAAGATTGGGATAAGGAATCGGCTTTATTAGAGTTAGTACAAGCAATGAGTAAGAATAAATGTTTCATCGAAGCCAAACAAGTTATACAAATGATTGAGAAGGATTGTCGTACAGCATGGGCAAGGAAATATTTTGCAATTGAGCTAGCTAAGGCAGGAGAGTTTATAGAAGCGCAAAAAGTTATAGAGATGATTGATATTGAAAGAAATTTTGAGCGAGCCGAGCCAATAAAGGAAGTTGTAATAGCATTAGCCAAAGCTAGAGCTTTCACAGAAGCAGAAGAATTAGCACAAATGATTGAAATTAATTCAGACTACGTAGAAGCACTAGGAGGGTTAGCAGCCGGACTTATTCAAGCAGGGCGTAAAGAAGAAGCTAATGCTTTTGTAGAAGAAGCTAGAGAATTTTTACAAACCATTGAAAGTAGCTATTTTAAAAAAAAGGTAGTAGAAAACTTGGCAAATGCACTAGGTAGAGTTGGCAGTTTTCCAGAGGCACTTAGAACGCTCGATATCCAAGAAATGGATAAATTTTTATCTACTTTAGCTGAATGGCTTGAAGCTTTTGAGGAAGTTCAGCCAAAACTTTCCATCATAATTATGCGAGAGGTAATTCGCATTGCTGGTTGGGTTCGTCCAGATTGGCAAGAAATCTATGATGTATTTCCTGCCTAATCAGTTAGATAAACTTAAGAAACGCGATCGCCCTTTCTCTTGAACACAGCAAGCGATCGCTCCCACCGTAGAGTTGGTTAAGAAAAGAAAGTATTACGCTCGTAGGGATTCATCTCATTGCCATGCTCGACTTGAGCGACTAGTCTGACTTGCTCCAGTAGTCGTGCTAATTTGTGAGGCATGTTACCGATTGAGCCAACGTGACAGCTTTCTTGCCAAAAATGGCATGACCCAGTAGCTCTTGATGACAACAACTAACGCTGTTGTTACGAGCAACCCAACGAGCGACCCTGCTCCCATTGCACTGACAATGCCTCCGATCGCAAATGCAAAGACAACAGTTGCCAACCAGCTAATCAACGTCTGCTTATGTGGATTGGCTCTAGGGACACGTACCTGAGTCCACAATGCTTGTTCTCCATACACTGGCTCATAAGATGGTATTCCATCGGTAAGCGGATCGAGTTGAGCCAGACAATCGCGACGTTCAGGAGAGTTGAACCATCTTTCTAGAGATTCTCGATCGGCAAATCGAAACACATAGCGCCTGTTACCCAGATTATCAGGTTCAATCGAGGTCGTTCCGAGATAGCCTGGAAAGGTTGCCGATCGCAGAATCAGTTCAGAAATACGCTGCTCGAATTGAGCTTCTTTCCCAGCTTTGGGTCGGCGAGTATGAATGTAGGTTGCAGGAATAGGTCGCGTAGGCGTAGCCCGTCGTAGACATCGCTCAACCATAATGTTGAAACTTTCTCAAATTACTGAGGCTCAGACAAATCATTTCCAATCCAATCAATACGATCGTTGGGGATTTGGGAAGGCATTACTCCTACAAAGTTTGCGGCATCGTCAATGCTTCCTTTACCGTTATACCTAGCTTGCATCGGGTAAGGAAATATCGGTCTTGTTCTGATAATGGTTGCATTGCTGCTCGTTGCTCTTTCTGTCGGATTGCTGAACCCACCACTTGCTGAGTCGGCAGCCGTTTGGGATGCAATGATTTTAGTGGGGGGAGTGCCTTGTTCAACCCACGCCACAATCGGTGTGAGCCAATCCACGCGGCTAGGCCCCGTTCCGCCTTGACAGTGATACACTCCAGGCAGCATAAACAATCTGGCAAACGATTGCACCTTGGTAAGACCGCCCATTGTATCTTGAACTGCCTGATAGTAAGCGAGCGTGCCTTGAGGGGGAATCGCTGGATCGGCCCACCCATGATAGAGAATGAGTTTCCCACCACATCTGCAAAGTGTAAAAATCAATTCAGATGTTTCAAATTGGCAGACGATTTAATATTTTTCTAGTAGAAAACTATTAAATCTTCTTCTCTCTACAGGACTAAATTGAAGCATAGAATTACGCTCGTGAAATCAGACTTCAAAGTGTGACCGATCGCGCCTATTTTCGCTTGACAAAATTTTTAGTAATACCCCTAGCTTGTTGCTGCTGCGATCGCCTATTTGTCTTGAAAAACAGTCAGTGCGATCGCTCAAAGCATAACTCACTCAAGTAACCAGCCAAACAAGCCTGCTACAGTCAGGTTGAAATCTTTAGCAAATTCTGGGACTGGCAAACGCGTTCCTGCTTCATCGTAAAAAGTGGCGCTTTGATTAGACTTGTCCGAAAACTCCTCGCGCCAGATTGTTCAAAGCTTTGAGACTAAGCTTTGATATCTTCGTAAAAACGTAGTTATAAGGGTTTGAGATAGTTAATTATAGTTTATAGGCATAAAAATTAAATCCTTGTTTTTCAAAATTCCTTATTATTCCTAATAGCTAAGTTGGGAAAATTAAACTACCAATCCTGAGCCTAACTAATCCACAAACCGTTAAAATAATTTGTTCATAATTATCAAGCTTTCAGCGAAATATTTGTGAGGCTATGCGGAATATTTTGCGATTGTAATTGTTCATAACTAATTCCTAAAATTTGTTTTGTTCGGTGTGGATACTTTTGGATATAATCAAAAACCATAACTAATGTTGAAAAATGGTAGACGGTCAATTTAACGTTTTACCATTTTTCTTTTATGTAGTAAGAATTACCACCATCTACAACAATATCGTCAGTATTTAGAAGCGGCATGAGGGTGTGCAAGGTAGCATTCAACGTCGCTGCTGGCAGCATCAGCCAAATGATGCGGGGTTTTGTAAGTGCATCGACTAGCTCAACAAATGAGGTTACACCACGAGCGATCGCTCCTTCCTGAACCAGCGCCCCTGCTTTTTGTGGCTGACAAGTGTAGCCAATCACGGTATGTCCAGCCTGGGTTAGACGGCGTGCCATGTTAGCTCCCATTCGTCCTAGTCCTATAATTCCCAGTTCAATAACATGCCCTGTATTTAAGTTACATAAAGAATTGGGAGTATCCATCCCGCAATAGCGCCAGTACCGCAGACGGCTACCAGAATCAGGAAAACCTCAGTTCGACTTAACTCTATTTCCAGCAAATTTTCGACGGACTGGTCTAATGCCACATCCAGGGTGAAAATGCCAATCCAGGATAGAGCGATCGCTACTGCCAAACCAAGAAATCCGCTTGATATCGATGCCCCAGCCAGAATCCATGCAGAACCGAACGTGAGAGACAATAAGCCCGCCCAGACATGAAATCCGGTGAGTATACAGGCACGGACTGCGGCAATTGCCAACATAAGCATCACTACCCCAACTTGCGAGAATGAGCCATCAAGCCAGAGAGTCCACCCCAATCCGCTATATCCCAACATTAGCACCGTCAGCCAAACCACACTAATGAGAAAATGCCACCAATAAAATTGTTTTGAATGAGGCAGCTGATGGTCTTGTTCAAATGTCGTTGCGATTTTGTTAACCATAGAATTTATACCAATTCGTAATGAAAGGACGCAAGGCCTTGCCCCATACTCAGATGAATTTGGTTTTCCAGGGAGAGCATCTTTAGCCTTCTTCTAGAGAATTGATATACGACACTGCAAGCTCTAGTTGTAAGGCAATCTCATGTTTGCTGAACTTAAACTAATTGATGAATATGCTTTAACGCTAATTAGCAAATCTAAGGAAAATCTGAGGATCCTGGCTTCACTTCAGATTGAGTATGTCCTACTACCATCTCACGGAAATGCGGAAATTGTTTTTATTTTCTTGTAGTTACATGGTTTCTTCTTGATTAAAAAATAAAATCAGCATCTATCCATAGAAATATTTTTTTGAAATTACTGTTTTTGTAAACATTTTTGAGAACTAACTATGCAAAAATGATGTTATTACTTAATGAATTTCAATGTGTCTTATTCCAAAAAGAATTTGACTGGGCGATCGCCTGAAATAAAATATATATGTTTTTTAAAAATGTCGCTAAAACTAAGAATGTAAACATCGAGCAAATAGATATTTAATATGTAATTTGCGTTCCTATAATGACTAATTTAAAGTTCAGTTTAGGAATGAAGTGATTTTTAGATTTTTGACAATAAAAGGAACAGTTTATTGTTTAAGAAAGACTTTTTTAAACATTGTACTGATATTACCGCTAAATTTTCCCTGCGAACTATTATTATCGTTACCTGATATATATTTTAGCGATACTATCACCTTTAACTTATATTATGACTGTGTGCCGACAAGTAAAGAAAAAAATATGCTGATGCATAGTTAGTTTCCCAGTTGGTGCTAACCACTTCAACCAGTAATTTAAGCAATCGCTGGAGATAAATATCTGCAATATCAGGCGATCGCTCTAAAATATTGTCCAATCTTCTATTTGTCATCAAATACACGATAGAGCCAAACATTCATATCAATAAAAGATGCACTAGAAGTTATAACTAACAGCTATATGAGCAAGAACTTGACATTTAAGCAATTGCTTATATATTATTGAAATAGTTAAGCGTTTGCTTAAATATATAGTTGAATCTGAATGAGTAGACCTGCTGCTAGTGCCGATGTCTTCGTGGCGATCGCAGATCCCACACGCAGGGCACTATTGGATCTGTTACGTATTGGTGAGCAACCAGTCAAACAACTGGCTGAGCCATTTGCTATGAGCTTGCCAGCTATTTCTCAGCATTTACAGATTCTGTGTGAAGCGGGATTAGTACAAATGCGGAAAGCAGGGCGACAGCGCTTATATCGACTGAATCCAGAGCCATTAAAGCAGATATCTGACTGGATTGCTGATTACGAGCAGTTCTGGCAAGAAAAACTAGATGCTCCAGGCAGTTATTTGGAGGAAAATTCATGTTCCGAAACCTGAATTTGGAAGTGTTTTGTCCCTATCCCCCTCAACAACTTTGGCAGATACTCACCAACCGTCAAGCATTGGCAGCGTGGTTAATGGAAAACGAGTTTAAGGTAAGATAAGTGAACTAATTTAAGAAATATTTGCTCTGCTAGAAAAGCATATACCAGAGGTGGATATGACAGAAGCTTGGCAACATTATAAGCTTTGGTGAAACAAATATAATTCGTAATTAAGACGTACAGACTCAGGCTTTATACAAACGATTTCTAATCCTAAACCTGTTCGCAAATTGTACTTTTCAATTTAGAATTAAATATGGCTCACCAAATTTTTATTGATACTCAAACACAACAGTGGATTAATATAGAGCTATTTCCAGGAACACAAATTCTGCCATTAGCAGAACCAGTTCCACAAAGTTCAATTCATAAACTGCGGATGGCTGCTGATACTGTAATACCCGTTCATTACCATCCTTATGATGAGTATGTTTATGCCGTACCCCTGCGGGGAAGCAAGCTACGCGTAGTGTTTCCGCTAGGAGAAGGCTAGCCGGCCAACGGACTGCCTCCCCTCGTGCCCTTCAGGTGACGCTCCTAACGTCGCTAACGCAGTCGCTCATAGGGAGCCAGTGCGTTGGGCGGTTTTGCCGACTTGTAGACGCGCTCTGCGCGGCTTCCCGCAGGGTAGCAACTGGCGTGGAAACCCCCAAGACCGCGCTGTCTCACCTTCTGCCTTCTACTTATTGCCGCTCTTGATAATCATCAGAAGACTTCGGATCTAACTCCCAGCGAGCATCGTCACGCTCCTCTAACATATCGGCTGTATGAAGAGGCTCATCATCATCTATTTCCACCCCAACTGCTGCTGCTAGATTCTCGACTATATCTTGATCGGGAGTGGCAACAGTACCACCAACAGCTTCATCCCCTACCGCATCTTCTTCTTCCCAATCAGCATCAATATCACCACCAGTGATTTCGGGGCTAGTATGTGTATACTGATGCCATTTTTGCAGCATGGTTCGCCCACCAATATTATACCCCGGTAGGTCTTTCACCCCAGTGCCGTAGGATTCGGTAATTTCCTCTGGTAAATCACTAGATTCAATTTCGCGATCTTTATTTTTTTCTGCCATAATATTTAACCTTTTCTGCATCCTCACAATAACGTTTTCCAAGCAAAAAGTTGTATTGCCGAGGATGTACGACTTTAGAAATAAAAAAATCTATCCCCTTGGAACGAAGCTGAGATAGTTATTACAGCATAATCTTGTAAATGTAAATTCACGCTCAAGCCACATGTAATTATATCTATTAGTTATGAGTTAGGAGTTATTAACCCACAACAATGCTCAGTTATCATCTTCTTACTCATAACTACTTTTTTTACCAAAATCAATCTTTATTAATGCCGCTCCTTTGGCTTTTGTTCGTACTTTTAAATCTGAACTATCAGCGGCAAGTATTGATTTTGATTAGCGGAGGTAGAAAGTGGAATACGACGAGTTCATTACTCATGTACAAAGCCTAGCTCAATCAAATTCTCGCGAAGAGGCAGAACGTGCCACCCGTGCTACGCTGGCAACTATTAAGGAACATGTGGCTGGTGATGATGCAAAAGAACTAGCAGCACATTTGCCTCAAGAACTAGGTGACTATTTAGTAGGACGAGAGGGGAATGGCGTTCAATCATTCAACTTGCAGGAATTTATTGCGCGTGCAAGTCAAAAAGAAAATATAGAACCAACCACTACCGCAATTCATGTTCGAGCCGTTTTTGCAGTGTTACAAAATGCTATAAAACCCGAAGTATTTGCTGCATTTCACAATCATTTTTCTCACGATTACGAAGAACTGTTCGCTACGTAACTAACAAGCCCAATGCTTGCATAATCAAAACTTCAAAAAAACTCATTTAGTTAGAAAAATTCTAGAAGTAGATTGAATCTATGCCACATCACAACAATCATTCTGACAGGAAACAAGTCGCCATCCTCATTGAACATGACGTAGAAGATGTAGAATTCATAGTCCCTTGTAACGGATTAAAGCAAGCAGGGATAAATGTAGTTGTCCTTGGTTCGCGCATGAATGAAAAATACAAAGGTAAACGTGGCAAACTTTCCACACAAGCCGATACCACTATAGCCGAAGCACTAGTTTCAGAATTCGATGCCGTCGTCATCCCTGGTGGTATGGCTCCCGACAAAATGCGGCGTGACCCCAATACAGTAAGCTTCGTACAAGAGGCAGTCCGACAAGGAAAATGGGTAGCTGCGGTTTGCCACGGGCCACAACTTTTCATAGAAGGTGACTTGCTCAAAGATAAACGAGCCACTGGCTTCAGAGCTATCCGTAAGGACATCATCAATGCAGGTGCAAATTTTGTTGATGATTCATTGCTAGTGGATGGAAATTTAATTACATCCCGCGAACCTGGCGACCTGGCGATTTTCACAACAGCTGTACTGAATCGTCTGGGTTACGGCGGCAAAGAAGTTGCACTGCCAAACGAGAAAGACACAACTGCTGAATGGTGGAAATTAGCTGATGCTTGGGGTGGTTCTACCAAAGGTGATATTGTCAAAGGTTTGAATACCGGTCTTGGTGACGAGCGTTATTCACTGGAAGCCTTAGAGAAATACCTGGAAAAAGAATCAGATCGAGAAGTGCGATCGCTCTTTCAAGAAATGATTGCCAAAAAACAGGGTCATATCGAAATGCTAGAAGCTTATCTTCATAAATTGGGAGAAAAACCTTCTTTGCTGGCAAATCTCGCAAATCAGTACGCTAAAGTCAAAGCTGCCTTGACTGGAAGTGATGACATGTATCAGTTAGTTTGCGCTTTAAGAGATGTGCAAACGGGTATTGGCGAGTTCGACAATTTGAGCGCAATGTACACCGATCCAGTAGCAACGGCTATTTTCAAAGTAATTTACCACGATCTGCTGACATACGAACAGCGCTTAGGAGAACTATACCGGGCGCGGGTAGCCAGTGCTATTCAGCGTTCACAACCGACTACAGGAGCAGCGGTGTAGATATCAACTTTTGAACGAACCGCAGAGAGAAAAAAGTCTTTGTAACTCTGCGGTGATTTTATTACGAGCGGGAGATAAATAAGTGACTTCAACACCCGAAAATAAACTAACTATCAGTCAGGGTGAAGCTAGTGAAAGTGAACGTTGGGCATCTCTTATAGGCGGTAGTGCGCTAGTGCTAATGGGTTTAAAAGAAGGCTCCTTACGAGGAGTGTTAACGGCTTTGGCTGGTGGAGGTTTGATTTATCAAGCCGCAACGAAACAAAGTACCGTTAAACAAGTGCAAGAAGCTATAGGCATGAACCAACCTATCAAAGTTGAAAAAACAGTAACGATTAATAAACCAGCAGACGAACTATACAACTTTTGGCACAACTTTGAGAATCTGCCCAGATTTATGAAGCATCTCAAATCCGTGAAAGTATACAATGAGAAACGTTCTCACTGGATTGCCAATGCTCCCTTAGGTCAAAGTGTGGAATGGGATGCAGATATTTTGGAAGATCGGGAAAACGAGTTTATTTCTTGGGCTTCTGTGGAAGGTGCAGATGTTGATAACTCTGGTTTTATCCGTTTTCAAAAAGCATCAGGCGATCGCGGTACTGAAGTGAAAGTTGTGCTGGAATATAATCTGCCTGGTGGAGGCTTGACATCTGCTGTAGCAAAACTTTTCGGTGAAGAACCAGAACAGCAAATAGGAGATGATTTGCGTCGCTTCAAGATGCTAATGGAAGCAGGCGAAATCGCTACAACCGAAGGTCAACCAAGAGGTAAAGGCTGAAGGGTGAAGTACAAAAACCTTCAAAATGGGACAGATGCATGGGCAGAAATATATGCATTTGTTACTCTAGCTAGTCTTGGATGGCAAGCTCGCTCCAAGCTTTGTGATAACCCATCAATTACCGCTTGAAGAAGCGACCCACGGTTATCACATTTTTCAACAGAAAAAGGACAACTGTATCAAAGTTGTTCTGAAACCTTGAATGACTATTCGCTCATTCAGGATTTTGATTTGTACACCCAAAATAATACAAGTGAGGTTTTTTATGAATCAGGTAATTTCTTGGTTCCGGAATATTCGCATATCTCAGATAATTTTGGTTTTTTTAGTAGGATTTATGTTTTTATTGGGTCAGGCTTTTAGCTTTGTTAACGTAGCACAAGCTGATGTCAAAACTCCAGAGGGTATTTATTATAAAGGAATCCCCGATGGGCAAAGGGATGTTAGAAACGACACTCAAAGAAATGACCGGAATAAATTAAAAGACGCTGGTGATAATATCCGCGAAAAGCTCAACTTGGATGAAAAAACTCCTCGGTCTACAAAAGAGTTTTTTGATTCTGCGAAAAACAGAGTTGGAGACAAAGTTGGAGACAAATTGTATGAAACTCAAGAGGGTTATTACCGAAATCCTTCTAGCAAACAGTTGAGAGACAGAACCTAGACTTTTAGCACCTTTAGAGTCTAATTATTGACTTATATATTGCTGAATAAGCTTTAAAAAGTTGCTGAGGCGCGAGAACTATCGCGTCTCAAAATTAGGCCAAACCAAGATATTAATCTTAATATCAATTAAGCCAAAAAGCATAACTAAGGACTAATTAATTATGAAAGCAGTTTGCTGGCATGGGGCAAACGATGTACGGGTGGATACAGTTCCCGACCCCAAAATTCTCAACCCGCGTGATGCCATTGTTAAAATTACTTCTACAGCAATCTGCGGTTCGGATTTGCATATTTACAACGGCTACATCCCCACAATGCAAAAAGGCGATATCCTTGGTCATGAATTTATGGGGGAAATCGTTGAACTAGGAAGTAATGTTAAACATGTGAAAGTTGGCGATCGCGTGGTTGTTCCCTTCACTATCTCCTGCGGTAACTGTTTTTTCTGCAATCGAGATTTATGGTCACTATGCGATAACTCTAACCCCAACGCTTGGATGGTAGAGAAGCAAATGGGCTATTCGCCATCAGGTCTTTTTGGCTACTCTCATTTATTTGGTGGTTATGCTGGTGGTCAAGCAGAGTATGCCAGAGTACCTTTTGCTGATGTGGGCTTGTTCAAAATCCCCGATGGTTTAACGGATGAGCAAGTACTATTCTTAACTGATATTTTCCCAACAGGTTACATGGCAGCCGAGAACTGCAATATCAAAACTGGTGATATTGTCGCCGTTTGGGGTTGCGGTCCCGTTGGACAATTTGCCATTAAAAGCGCATATCTCCTTGGTGCAGAACGCGTCATTGCCATTGACCGCATTCTCGAACGCCTCCAAATGGCTAAAGAATACGGCAAAGCCGAAATTCTCAACTACGAAGAAGTGGATGTTGGGGAAGCACTCAAAGAGATGACTGGCGGACGCGGCCCCGATGCCTGTATTGATGCCGTAGGAATGGAGGCACATGGCACAGATTTGATGTCATTCTATGACCAAGCAAAGCAAGCGGTGCGTCTAGAAACAGACCGTCCAACAGCATTACGGCAAGTAATTGTGTCTTGTAGTAAAGGTGGTCATGTATCAATACCAGGGGTTTATGGTGGCTTTATCGACAAAGTACCTATGGGTGCTGCCATGAACAAGGGTCTGACTTTCAAAATGGGACAAACACACGTTCATAAGTATTTAAAGCCCTTGCTAGAACACATTCAAAACGGTGAAATCGATCCAACCTTTATCATCAGCCATAGATTGCCTATAGAAGAAGCGCCACATGGCTACGAAATCTTCAAGCACAAGAAAGATAACTGTACCAAAGTTGTACTCAAACCGTAAGGTCATTTGTTCTTTGTCGGTTGTCAGTTATGAATTTTAGCTACTGACTACTGACTACTGACTACTAACAAACTATGTTTGACTTACTAAAATCAGAACTTACACGCCGTACTATTTTACACAAAGCAGGTTTTGGGTTAATCGCACTTAGTACGTTTGGGGCGGTAGGTACTATTTTCAAACCTACCCGTACCCTTGCTCAAGCAGGGCCAGCACCTGCGAAAGAACCACTACCTCCAGAAAAAAAGTTAGGATGGGCAGTTGTCGGTTTAGGCAAGTTTGCCACCCAACAGATTATTCCGTCTTTTGGCGAATGTAAGCGTTCTAAGTTAGTAGCGTTGGTAAGTGGCGATCGCACCAAGGCTGAACGATATGCACAGCAATACGGTGTTAATCCCAAGAATATCTACAACTATCAAAACTACGATAGTATCCGCGATAACCCAGAAGTAGATGTGATATATGTCATATTGCCCAATGGGTTGCACGCAGAATACAGCATTCGCGGCGCACAAGCAGGCAAGCACATCATGTGTGAAAAGCCAATGGCTAACACCGTCGAAGAGTGCCAAGCAATGATTAACGCTGCCAAAAAAAGCGATCGCAAGTTAATGATTGCCTACCGATGCCAATATGAACCATACAACCTCACTGCTATCCAGATAGCACAGAGCGGTAAACTTGGCAAACTGAAAGCGATCGCTTCAGACCACGGACGCAACCTAGACCTCAAAGACCCCGCAGATCGCTGGCGTGCAAATAAAAAACTAGCTGGCGGTGGTTCCCTGTACGACATTGGTATTTACAGCTTGCAAGCGGCACGTTACATCACAGGTGAGGAACCACAAGAAATTAGCGCCATGATGTATAGCACTCCTGGTGACCCCCGCTTTCGGGAAGTAGAGGAAAATGTCAACTTCGTGCTGCGTTTCCCCAGTGGCGTACTTTCCAACTGCACCTCTAGCTATGGCTACTCGGATACCAAGCGCATCCAAGTTTTTGGGTCTGATGCAACCTTGGAGTTAGATCCAGCAACTGACTATTACCAACACCGCCTCACGATTAAGCGTAAGAACGGCAACGAAGAACAAAATATCGAAGAAAAGAACCAGTTTGCCCTAGAGATAGATCATTTGTCCGAATCTATCATGCAAAACAAACAACCCAAAACTCCAGGTGAAGAAGGTTTGCAGGATGTCAGGTTAATGCAATTAATTTACGAAGCAGCTCGCACTGGCAAAACAATCAAAGTTTAAAAGTAAATGAGGAAACAGATATGACTGATACAAGCGTTACCAAAATAGACTCTAGTCATTCTCCTAAAGGTCAACTAGGTCAGAAGTATCTTGCATCTGGCAAATCGGTATCGATGCGTCTTTGGGAAGGTGAACAGCCAGGAGAAGCTAAAGAAGCAACCGCACGAGAATATGAAACAGTTGGTTATGTAATTAATGGTCGCGCAGAGTTGCACACTGAAGGTCAAAAGATTTTACTCGAACCAGGAGATTCCTGGGTAGTACCAAAAGGAGCCTCCCACACATACAAAATTTTGGAACCATTCACCGCAGTTGAGGCAACCAGTCCCCCTGCTCAAGTTCACGGACGTGATGAAAATTAACACGTAATTCCTTACTCACTACCAAGCTGTAGCTTTGTAATATCTAGCCAGAGTCTTAGTCTCTTGAGTTTGGACTAATTTGCATTTAGCAGCAATGAATAGAAGGCAAGAGAAAGTTACTCAACTTCTTTTAGAGGCTGAGTTAATTGAAATCGTTAAAAAAGAAGCAGAAACTAAGCAGCAGTTAGGTCAGCGTTCTTAAG
>NZ_JAVRBR020000116.1:0-15576 GCF_034531165.2 Dendronalium sp. ChiSLP03b
GCGGCGCTCGCCGACTCACTCCCTCCCCCTTGAATGATTATCATTATCTATAAAGTATTTACGTAGATACTCAATATTTAACTATTTAGTAAGTCTTTTTAGTAACTTTACTTTCAGTAATTAGCTATTTACAACTTAGTAATATGTTATACCTTTAAATTATACATCTAGTGTTTATCCGGTTAGGTGCAAGATATCAGGTAACTGGATGAATTTACCCTGAACGTGTTCTGGTTTAATAAGGTCAGGAAACGTCAACGAACGATAACGCCCGTTGCCCTTGAACCGTGGGCGACCAGATTTTTTACCATTGCTGTCACCTTTTAACCACCTGTCAAACGTCTTTTCAACCCGTGCAATTACGTCTTGTAGGATGTGCGAGGGTAATTCTTTGTAGTCAGGAAATAAAGCTTTGGTGTTGGTTAAATCTCGTTTTTGACTAAAGTAATCAGGGCGGTCTTTTAGCGGTGCAATGCTACAAGAAATAATAGAGCATCTGTCAACATCACAACGGTTTTGCTCGTACCAGTTAAACCGTTCCGCTAACCTGTAGTTGTACTGGCGACGGCACAATTCAAGCCAGTGAAGAAGCGTGGCTATTTGTTGTTTGGTTAGTCTTAAACGGTACTGATAGGCGAGTCGCATTATTTAATCTTTTTTTGGCTGTGTTTCTTCAAAGGCTTCTGATAAATCTTCAATACTGCACTTATAGAGGCGAATTAATTGAAGCGTTTCGCTTGAGTTGAGGCATGGGATGTAAGTACCTGCCTCCCAAAAACTCGGCTCAAGGGTGGGATTTGTCACCGCCCCACACCGTCTTGAAGAGCGCCGCTCTTCAAGACGGTGTGGGGCTGCTGGCGGGAATAGCTCAAAAATAATTACTTCCCAGCCTCCAGCATCCGGGCGGTGCTTTTATCATCGAATTCATTTAAGGTTGATATCAATTCCTCGAATCTCCGCCATTTGTCCTCTGCATAATCCGATGGCTCCCAGCCCATAACACTACAAAATTTGAAGTAATCGCTATTCCAGTGAAAATTACCGAGTTTGGTTTTGAAAGCTTTAGCCAGCTCTAGTGATTCTGGGCTAATATTTGATTCTGTAAGTGTTTCGTTCATAAGTTAAGAATTGCGATCGCGTCGCTTCACAACTGAAAAACTACTAAGAAAAAATTAAGAAACGAGTTTGTTTACAATTAGTTACACGGGCTTGTGACAAGGGTTTTGAGAGCCAATGCTGTGAGTGCCTATGTGCGCGGTCGATCAAGAATTTAATAGCTAGCCTTGGGGAAGAATTCTCAGCAATTGCGCTAGTATCGCCTCTAGGCTTGCTAAGGCTGCATTGGTTGTAAGTTGATGTTCTCTGAATTCTCTCTGGTGTTCCTCAAAATTCCTCTGATGTAGCTCAAAGGCTTGCCGATGCTGTTCTGTGCTTTCTCGCATTTCCAGAAGTACATCATCCAAAATCGCGCGCCTGCCCAGCACTCGATTAGTGTTGCTGGTCAGTTCTCGCATCTCTTGAGATAAGTCAGCGATCGCTTCAGTATTTAGTGCTTGCTGTTCTGAAATCCTCAGCAATAGCCGCTCTATCAATTCAATCCGGTTTACTGAATCGGGTGTGTCGGTCATTTTCTTGCCTCAATTATCAAGTGCGATCGCTACCGCTACCATTGCCGCCCTGCCTAAGAAGATATTCCCAGATTTGGGTAATTCTAGCCTCAAAAAGTTGGCGATCGCACTGGGCTTGTTCTCTATCGCGCTCGGCGTTTTGGCTAAGAAGTTGCAGAGCTAATTGGTGGTCGTGGGCGATCGCTGCTAGCTGGGTAACGGTGCGCTCAAGTCGAGCTACTGTCTGAGAATTATTACGTAATTCTCGACGACTGCCTGTTTGTATAGTACGAATTAGGTCAAGCTCGTCGCCCAAGTCATCTAGTTTCTGGTCAAAGGTATTTAAGCGATCGTTTAAGTTCTCCGGCTGTGGCGTGTCAGTCATTGGTTAGGCTTCTGTTGAGCGTTTGTAGGGGTTGGGAAACTCTTCTGGATAGCATTCTCTTATGTATTGTTCGACTACAAAGGCGGCAAGGTTAGCTGTAGCCCTCCCCTCCATATCCGCTCTTTGTTCTAGCAGTTCATAAACCTTAGCTGGCAGCACAATAGTAGTTCTTTTAGTAGCAGGTAACTGTTTATCGGGCATTTCTATAATCTGTGCTTGCATATCTTGTCACCTTATTATGTGCTGTCAGTGATACTTCTTTTAGCATAAACATAACATAGTATGTTTTTAACATAGTATTCTATGCATAAAATTTATAACTTTATTCGTCAATTATAAGCAATATGCATAGATATTATGTTAACAGCATAGAATACTATGCTATTCTATGAAAATAAGGGACAAACGGACAAACCAACTTCATCTTTAACAGCAATGAGAGCAAGCATTAAATCCCATTTACAGCCATATTTCCGAGCATTGCAAGGGCAGATGGAGTGTAACAACACTACGGAAGCATTAAACCACCTCTTGATGGATTTAAAACGCCGGGGTTATAGCTTTTTAGATGAGTACCAATACAAGCCAGCGATCGCACCCCAACCTCCGCAAAAAGAATCACTGCCCCAAGATGACATTCCACAAAATGACGATCCATACATACGTAGATTGATTGAAATTGGGATGGAGGAGTTTTAAACATGACAACCGTAAAGTTCAAAAAGACGATACCTCAACAAAGAGTGAAGATTAGTTATGACTCAAGTTTTAACTACAGAGCAAATTCTGATTATCCTTCAAGGCACAGAGCAAGTATTAAGAATGCTGCAAGCCAAATCAGAATACCGAGAAATAGAAGCTTGTCAAGATTTTACTAAATCCAATGATTTTAATTTATTGGATGTAATTCATGCATTAGGTGAAGTTCAAGAAGCCATTGAAAATGTTCAATCTGCTCAAAACGTAGATAACAACAGCGTTTAATACCAAATTTGAGGAAAGATGCAATGAATGATCGTCAACCAAATAGACCCTTACCAGAGCTTGTAAGTGAGGCTCAAGAATTGCTCGAACAAATTTGCAGGCATCCAAGATTTAAGCATTTAGATTATCATCCCGACGTAACTCTATCTGATGCTTCCCAAGCCCTTGGATATCTTCAATGGGAGCTACAAGCCGAATCAGAGGACTTATTCGATCGACCCTATGCAGTGCAACTGCCGCAGAAAGAGTAACAACCGATGACACGATCACAGCTTGTCAGCGAAGCCTCTTACCTGCTTATAGAGATTCGTCAGCATCCTGATTTGAAAGCATTGATTTATCATCCAAATTGCCACATTGGCGATACTGTACAGGCTGTAAACGAGCTTTGCTATGAGCTTGGCTCAACTGTTGACACGACTAAATTTGAAGATTTTTATGATTGACCTACAGCTTATTTATGACCTATCCACGCTATCTAGAAGCAAAGTTTACTCGATAAAAGGTACACTTTACCGCTACATAGGACAAGATCCTTACGCACAGATAAATCATCCTATTTGGCAGTTCAAACCTTTAGCGAACCAAAGGAAAAAGACCGAATTAAGGCTTAATAAAAATTCAGTTAGAGGTTGGATTTACGAAGTCCCTGGAATGAGTCAAAATATTGACATTAAGAGTTCAGAAGTTGTTCAATTGAAATTGTTTTAGGAGTAAAAGATGACAAGACCAGAAAACTTACCTCTATATGTATATCAACTAGAGGCTAATGTAGCGCTTGTACTTCAAGGTGTTGCTTATAAAGCGAATAATTACAGCTTTAACAGTATCACTGTTAAAAGTAATCAGCCTTTAAGGAGTGGAGATTGTCTTGAGAATTCTTGCTGTTTTTACGGAAATAAAAATTTAGAACTATTAATCCATTACCAACAAAAAATGCCTTGGTATAAGGTTAATGCAAAATTGCAAAATTATTACGGTTGCTGCATTGATAGACTAACAATTTCTTTCGTAGACAAAGATGATTTGTACGTTTATTGTGGGCGAGGTGTATGTACAGTTTTTGTCGAGTTATCAGACGGTAATCTATCCAAACAAGCTAATGAGTTAGATGACCGATATGAAAACCTGACAACTAAAGAGCTTAACCAACTTGATTTGTTAACACAAGATTGGATAGCTTCAGATTCTATTGAGTACTGGATAAAAAGAGTACCTGAATGGAATGAAATTTTCACCTGTATTGGTGAAGTTCCTAGTAATTTAATTTATTAATAATCGAGCATCTGAGAGGCTATCAAAACTGCCCAGATGTCGATATCCCTTAACCAGTAATCAAAGGATTCATTATTATGCCACGAAAAGTTCGTCCAATAACAGACCCGGATGGAAGTAAAGCAGCTATAGCTCAAGAGCGAGACAAGAATGCTAGAGAGCGGGTAAAAGCCCGATTCAATGGAGTTGGAGCGGTAACGCAGACAATGACTACAGTAGCCAATGGGCTAGGAACTGTTAGAGACGTTGCCCAAACCATTGGAAATACCGCTAAACAAGTAAGACGAGCAGTTGGGGGCGGTTCTCCTATCGTCACTGAAAATTCCTCAGAAGCACTGCAAAGAGCCAAGGACATAGCCACTAAATACGGCGTTGAAGTTTTTGATATAGAGAAGGAATTAGGCGGTGACTCTTACGCTGTAAGCGATTCTTTACCTCAGCTAACAGCTAAAGAAGCTAATCAAAACAAACTGATTATTCAACGCCAAAATAATGCTTTAGAAGTGCGACATGAACGTATAAAACAGAAGCGAAAAATAATGGCAGTTGCTACTGAAGAATTACGTTTAGTAGGGGATGTTGTTGATTACAACACAGCAGGTATTGAAATAGGCACAAAAATTGTTAAAAATCAAATTTCTGATACCAAGTTTCAGATTGAGCAATCAAAACTTGAAGAAACCGAAGAATTGCTTGAACAGCAAGTTATTCGCACTCAAGGCACTATTAACTTAACTCAAGGTGTACGCCAAGAGTGGGTTCTGCGAGTAGATAAGCAACAGCGAGAACTAGAAGCGCTTCAACTAGAAATTGAAGGTGCTGACCAAAGAATTCAGCGCAAGCGAGAACAGATTGAAGCTGAAATGTTTGAGGCATAAGCATTATGTCTAACTTCACAACAGCATCCAGATTTATTTCTGTAGCTGCCGCTGCTCTGGCGATCGCTGGGGTGGCTAGTTGTCTCAAAACAGAGGGGCAGTCAAAAGACTTGTCAGTGTACATAACCTTAGCAGCTTCAGGTGTGTGCGTCGGGTCTTTGGTTTCATCTAGGTTAGTGGCAGACTCAGCTAATTTAGAAATCAAAGTATTACAGGATAGTCACGACAATAAACTGAGGCTAATCAATTCAGACAATGAACTTTTATCTAATCAATTGCAGAAGTCAAAAAAACAGTTGAAAGAATCACAGCTACAGGCGAATAAACTTGTAGAACAGTGTCAGATTAGAGATGCATTGCTTGCGAAAAAAGATAGCGAACTCATTCAGTTAAGAGTTGAAATTCAAAGAACAATAAAAGACTACACTATCAAGCTAGAACTTCAAGAAGCAAGTGCTAAGGTCGTTAAGACTGAAATTAAGACCAAATTTAAAGAAGCTTTGCTATCTAAACTTAGCAATGATTATGATAATTTGGGTAATTCCGTTATAAGTAAAATCCAAAATGACTACCATTTAGCGGTTCGTTCTCAGCTTGAACACTTCTTAAGTAAAGTTAGAGAATCTTACGACAATACCTGTAAATATTTATCAGAAATTGAGGAATTAGAAGGTAGTCACTTAGATGTTATTAGAGAAATTGTACAGATTTATTTTCAGCTTTCAGGTGAAATTACTTCGTTGCGAGTTAAATATCGGAACTTATTAAATACTGAAACTGGGATATTGTTAGAACGAGCAATGGCAGAGTTAAAGGAAAGACGCGACCCGCAAAAGTTTGTACCTGGAGATAAAGCACGTAGCAAGCTTAGAGAGTTTGATGAAGTAGCTCGATATGAAGTCAATGAGTTAAAGAACAAGGTAGAGAATAGTAGTGCGAGCCTAGACGACTTGAGAGAGCAAATTTCCGATTTACTCTCTCAAATTGATCAAAAGAATTTAGAGAACGAGAATCTTAAAGAATACATTAAAAGATTAGAGTACCCTATACTGTGGCGACTTGAAGTCACCGAAGCTCAAAGAATTGGTAACAAAATAATCAAGTATTTCGCTAAAAAAGGAATTAGACTTGACCGCTCCCACATTGACAGCGATCCCTATGAACCTGTGGTGTATTTTCATGCCAACAGACTTACAGACGTGGTCGTAGCCGATGATTTAAACAAATTCTCGGACTATCTTCAGCAGCATTGTGAGGGAGTAATTGAGCCTCTGCACTTCACCTACAACGGGGAAACAGGCTTATTTCAGTGCAAAATCAAACTAGCTAACAAGCCCAAACCTAGCAAGGAAGAACTTACAGCTAAAATTCCTCACTGCCGATCGCTGGTCGAAAAGAGTAAGCGAGGATTTCTCATCACTGGCCACCCTGGTGCAGGTAAAACTTCATCAATGAAAGCGATCGCTCAATGGCTGGGTGATGAAAAAACCATGAGATTAGCTCTCAATCCGCACAGCGATGATATGAGCAGGTTTGCTGATAGTGGCTTTGTTGAATTGAATGACCTAGATGAAATTTATGAGGCGATCGCCCTACTGGATGAGGAGTTAAAGCTCAGAGGGCAGATTGATAAGTCTCGGCGTGGTCTGCTCATCATCGCCATTGATGAATTAGGACGCATTCTAAGAGATGCGCCCAAGGGCTTAGATGTAATGGAGATTTTGAGACAAGCTGCTGTGGAAGGTCGCAAGCTCAACATTATTATCTTGGTGGGCAATCACAGCCAAACCACAGAAGCCATTGAGATGGATGGGCAGTTCCGAGAAAGTTTTTATCAGTTGTTCTTAGTTGGCGCGGCTCGATACAAAATCAATATGCCCAATGCCCCCGCAGTAACCAAGGGCGAAAATGATTGGATTATGTCAGCCGCTTATCCTGTGCTGGTTGGGGTCGATGGCAGGTTTAAAGCTAGCCAGCATCCGACACACTACACTTATTCAGAGTTCCAAGACTCTGGCAATCCTCCTGTAGGATTAATGCTAATGAGTACAAATACTGTCGTTTTGGGGTATAAGACTTATTTAGCAACATTTGAAAGTGAAAGTTTTAGCATTCACGAACAGCAATTAATAGACCAAAATAAGCATCTAGTTAATTTAAAAACTGGTGCTGGCTTATCGAGATTAATAGAAACTGTATTTAATGTAAAAGCATCAAAATCTGATGAATATAAGCGACTTAAAGACCAAGTTTTAGAATATTTGAAGACAGTTGTCTAATAGAAACTTCAAGCTTTGCTGTGTCAGGGTTCGCGGGTTCGGCTGTTTTTGGCAACTAACCCAAGTAACTCCAAACCCTTACTAAATCAGGGTTAACAGCATTGGAGGTTGGGTTCGCTGGGTTCGCCAAATTCCAGGGTTTTCGTTTTAGAGGCTGAAATGGACTTTTTACTATGGTGAAAATGGCTGTAACGTTTGATAAATTCTGGTTCACGGGTTCGGTTGGGTTGAAGCGTGAACCCAGCGAACCCAAAGACCAACCCAAAAGGCTAAATCGCTGTAACAGATACATAGAAACCGTTTTGGGTTCATATCGGGTTTGCTGGGTTCGCTTGGGTTGGATTGCGAACCCAATTAATAGACGGACTGGGTAGAAAGGGTTGCTATTAGTAAATAGTTAATAATTTGATTCTTATTAACGAATCAAGTACTTAATTGTTAATAGTAACTAGTTTACGAACAAAACTGTTAATAAACTATGTTGTAGTTAATGTCAGGAAAAATCAAAACGATAAGCTAAAAATTCTACGAAAGTACATAATTTTAGGTACATATAGACCCATTGAGGGTAAAACCGGACATACCATTTACAACCCTAATGCGTACCTAATTAACCTATTTAGCCCCAAAAAAGTACGTTTAGGGCATACCCCAAAAAGAGGTTCAGGTAAACTACCCACCACCAATTGCGTTCAAGCAATATGGTGGGGGCTTTAAAACCCAGAGTTTACCCGACTAAGTACCTTGAGTACTACGATTTTTTGGTGATTGGTAACTACGTTGGCAGAGTAGCAATTCGCTCATCTGGCAATTTTAATATCTTGACTAACAACGGATTGGTTCAAGGAATATCGTATAAGTTTTGTACACGTATTCATGCAAAGGATGGTTACTCGTATGCAGTATAAATTCCAAGAAATAGGAATTGCTCAACTGTCCTTGGATTTGTTTGGGCTGACGCGCAAACACAATCAAAGGACGTTTCGCAATTCCCCCTCTATTCCTCTCGTCACTGATTCCGAGTACAGAATTCAGTTGGAGTCTCCTAAAGGTATTTAGATGAATAAACAAGTATTTCCGTTCAATGTTGGTTTTGATTGTGGTAATGGCGCTGTCAAGTTAAAAGCGTCTGGACACAAACAAGACTTTGATTACATTCGATTCCCTTCCTACTACACTGACGTAACTAAATGCCACGGCGACCATCAAGGTAAAACTCGCGTAACTTACAAGCAAGCTCCGCAAGGTAATAAGTATGCCAAATCCCTAGAGGGGCAGACGTGGGTGTGTGGTGATGATGCCGCTGTGTTAGATGTTCGCAATCAAGTTTTTGATAACCGCAGTGATGGCAAAGTCAAGTTAGCTTTACCTCTGTTTCTTTCAGCTATTGCCCATCTACCAATTCAGCGGAAGCGATGGGATTTTAGAGTGGTGGCATCGATTCATGATGCTCATGTATTTGGCGATCAAATGAAAGCCAATCTAGAAGGCATTCACCAGGCTGTTATCAAAGGTCAGGATACGACGGTTGCAATTCATGTTGTCAGGATTTTTGATGAGGGCTACATTTTTAAGCCGTCGAGCAAGACCAACACTACATTGCTAGACATTGGCAATGGCACATCTATCGTTACTCGCTTCGACTCCGAGGGAAATGTTATCTATCGGTCAGTTCCTTATAAATTTGGTGTCCAGCATTTTTATAAGAAGATTTACGAGCATCCAACGTTAAGAGAACTGGGGTTAGATAGAGAGATTGACCTAATTCGTAAAGGTGTTGAGAATCCCCAAGATAATAAGATTCTCTACGGGTTCGGTAATGGAGCTACCAATATCACTACAGCTTACAAAGAATGTCTCAAAGATTGGTCAACCCAATACCTAAAGGAGCCAATTGCAGAAGTAGATAAATATCAGTTGGCAGGCGATCGCGTTGTGGTTGTTGGTGGAGGTGCATTACTTCCTTATCTTGATAAGAATTTCGAGAAGAAAGGCTATGTTTTCAACCAACAAGCTCCTTTTATGAATGTGAAAAAGTTGCATGAGTACGCTTGCAATACTCTTTCTAATGAAACTTTTGAGGTGGTTCCATGACTAAAGGAAGACTACGGATAGATTTATGGGCAAGTGTTAAGCCAATTATAGAAGCCCAAATGCAGCAATCTGGCTTGACAGCTCAAGAAGTTGTAAATATTGCTTTAGTCGATTATTTTGGGCTTTCACCAAAAGGTAAGAACACAAACATACAGCCACTGCTCCAAGTACAAAAAGAACAGACTGATACTAATAAAGTTAATGCCAGTGAAAATGAAGATTACATCTAAATAAAAGAGTATCTAGAAGTTTGACAGCGGTCTATATGCTTTTCTTCTCAAGAACTATATAAGGAATTTTTCGGATTGTGACATATTACCGAACCTATCTACAACGGACAGACCGAAGTCCTCATCAACCAGGATACTGTTACCTGATAGAAGCCGTAGGATTTCATGGACTAATTCCTGGCTGTTACGTGCGTCGTTGCAAGATAGGACTTACTCAAGACATAAATCGTAGACTTGCAAAACTATCATTAAATCAACCCCCTTGCAATTATCGTGTGATTTTATTAATTCAAGTTGAAGATATGGCAGAGGTTGAGAACCTGTTACACAATCGCTTCAATCACTGTAGGGTCAAGTTGGAAAAAAGTCGTGAGTACTTTGACCTTAACCCCATAGACTATACTTACTGTCTTTGGCTGTTTCGACGTATGAGTGGTGTGTCAATGTGGAAATACATCAATTTTCGCAATGTAGTAGCTACGGCTCTTATGGTGGCTGGAATAGCAACGCTAGCAGTACCAGTAATTCAAAAGCAACTTCAACCAAAAGCAGAATCCAGCCCAGAAACAATACCACAAACTCGAATTATCAACCGTTCTCAACTCAGGTAGACAAATCGATGAGTACCAATATTAAACAAGCGATCGCTTGGCCATTACTAATCTAGCTCTGAGGGAACTTTCAGGTTGTAACAGCTTGCTAATCAAAGACTGGATTGAGCAGCATAAAGATGAAGTGATTAGCCACAACGCTAAATATGGAATGGAGAACAAGAAAGATCCCCTAAACCCAGCCAGCTATGCTAACAAGGGAAAAGATATAGAGAAAATTTTGTCTTTAATTAATGATGAGTTTCTTAATGGTGAAGGATACCGCAAAGCAAGAACCGAGTAGTGATCGCCTAGCTATTGCTAACACCTTGCTTAGGAATTTATCGGGCTGCAATGGCATGAATATTAAGGATTGGATTGAAGCCCATAAGGATGAAATTATTAACCATAATGTCAAGTATGGTATGGAAAATAAGAAAGACTCGACTAACCCCAGCACATTTTGTAACTGGATTTTTGACAACGTGTTACAATTTTAAAATCTTTCCCTCACAATACGAATGCCTTCCCAAGCTGGTATACGTCCTTCACGACGCTCTTTTAATAGTATTGAGTAGAGGTATAATTCAAGTATATCTTCAGCCAACTTTACCTTTTCAATCCAGATACAAATTGCACAAATTATGAGTAAGTGAAAGTAGTTCTCTTCCAAAGAATCTATAATTTTTAACGCTTTAGGTATTTTAGATAAACTTTCATTGTATAATTCTTTTTCTCTTTCAAATACATTGTTAATATAAGTAAAATTACTACGCTTTTCTAAAATTTGTTTTTGCAGATCTTGAAGGTCTTTTTTGAATGAAGCTATTGATTCTTGAAACCGTTTAGGATTTTTAAAATTTGCTAATAAAGTTGTTTCATGGTGCATAACTGGAATATAAATAGATTCATCTCGACCAGTTATTGGATTAATTAATTCTATTTTTTCTCTACCAAAAATAATACTATTGTATACATCTTTCATATCTATCATTAAGCTTGATTTCATTTCTTTCATTGAGTATTCAAATAACTGTAAATCTGTCAATATCAGTTTTACTTCAGTTTTAAAATTATTTTCCTTAAAATTAAATTCAGTAATTGTATTTTCTAATATAATATTAAGAGTTTTAAGTAGTGCCTGTTTATTATAATTAGCAAAAGATTTAAAAATAAATTTACTATTATTTATATTCAAAACATCTTTCAAATTATGTAATTTCTCTAACTCACGTAGAGTCTTAACAAGATTAATATTTTCAAGTTGATGATTTGATAAACTATAAATTTTTCTAACAAATTCATGAATATCTGGATGTTGTAGGCTTTTTGCAAAAACCTGAATTTTTGCAGCAAAAGTAGTTGTATTAGTACCAAATAAGATGTCCATGTCATAAACATCTTTTAGATTATTATGGAAAATCTCAGATAAAGTTTTTGCCCATACTTGGTACTTTATTTGGTTAATACCTTTAATTATTCTTACATCTCCGTCCTGACACCAATATCCAAAATCATTTTCTTCTAGCGGATATTTTTGCACTTCATCTAAATTTGGTAATCTGTACTTATATAGCAATGAAGGTTCTCGTTGAGTTAACCATTCACAAAACTCTTCGGCATGAATGGCTCTAACTCCTGTAACAGATTTTTTTGCATCTCCATTAGGAAATCTGTAATTATTCCAATGCTCTGGGTGTAAATATTCTTCAGAGCCTGATTTCTCGTTAATAAAAAGCTGATATTCCGCACAAGTTATATAACTCATGTCGATTTCTATATTTTCATCAATCCTTAATAGATTATTTAAGCGATGTGATAGTAAAACACTAGCTGCTTTATTAAAATTTTCTCTCATAAATTTTCTAAATCAGAATCTAAATTATTTTCTAACTGTTGGCGTATATCAGAATCTATAATTAAACCTTCTATGAGGAAATCATAGGCTAACGCCATCATTTCTACTGATGGATTGGATATTGATAAAATTGTACGAATCAGATTGCTTGCATTGCTTTGGGCTGCATAAAGACGAATAGTTTCAGCCCACCACGATTGCTGAAGTTTTGATATTAAAATTTTTTCCGAGTTTGATTCTTTAATTTCAACTGCTGCTAGGTATTCTTGAAAGCTCAAGTGAGCGAACTCATAAATACCCAGTTCTTTTTCAACTAGTAATCCACTAACATTGCTAATTTCTTGAATGAAATATTCATGACTAACTCCACTACCAGTAATACCTGCTAGCTGATTTTGAATCAAAGGAATTTTTTCAGATATTTGAAATTCGCGGGTATTTGCCTGCATTAGCTCAAGCGCTAAAACTTGAAGGAGAGATTGCTTTTGAGTCGCTGTGAGTTTTTCTACAAGATTCTTAGCCACTTGTCTTTTTTCTAATAAGACCTTGCAAATTTCCTTATATAGTTCAACTCTTTTTCCTGGTAAAGCACTACCACGACGGTGAACAGTAGCAATCATTGTTAGTAGTAAAGGATTAACAGCCATATCAGCAAGAGGCTTACTATTCTTAATCCTTTGAATTAAATTATATGCTTCTCGTTTTGCTTCTTCCTGCACTCCTAAATCATGTTCCCCTGCACGGCTCATAACCTCTGTTTGTAAATACCAGCTATGAATAAACCGTTCCATCTGCTCTAAGTTAAATGGTTGTACTTCTAAAACCGTTACTTCTTGTTGCAAACTAGCAGTTTTATAGCCAAATGGTCGAGAAGTTAAGATGAAGGTGGTATCTGGGTATGTTTGCATTTGTTGGTCTACCCAGCGACTAACTTGACGACGCTGGGTTTCATCTGCTACCTCATCCAAACCGTCCAGCATTACCAAACATTTATTTTTACATAATTTTTCCGCAAACCAGTTATCGGGTGGATTAAGCGGTTGAATTTTTCGTTTTTGTTTTACTTGCTTAGTAACCAATTCAGCTAAAGACAATTTATCTACTATGATTTCCTGACGAACCTCTCGAAGGTACAATAAAACAGGAATAAAATTTGGCGAATTTTGGTGTTGCTTATGCTGTTGCTTTGTTGCATAAATTAAAGCTAAATGCCTTAATAAGGTGGTTTTTCCTGATCCTGGAACACCAAGTATTGCCATGTGGCGAAAAGATGAATCGCTTGCCATTACGGCAAGGAAATCCCAAATCGTTTTTTGCTTTGACTGATGTACCTCTTTTCTCTCCTGGGGAATTAAGCCAAAATTTATTTTTGTTGCTTCTTTTGCAACAATTTTTAGTGGTACAAATACTTTTTCCAACTTAAGGATACGGTCTTTATCTAAACCTTGCGTTTGGTAATCCCGGCATGTATAAATAATATCTTGATAATATTCTTTTTGGAATGTTGAAGTTAATTCCCACAATTTGTCAAGTATATAACCAGCAACTATTGGTTCAAACTGTTCAAGTCTTTGCTTTATTTGTTCTTTAATCCTAATTCCTACACCATAAAAAAACGTACCAAACAATGGTAATTGCATAAGAAATCCAGTTAAAAATAACCATATTCCTACTTTTATCCATTGATAAGTAAGTAAGGAGTTAACTACCATAACACATGCAAGGGCAGGAAAAGACCATAAAATTACCCTCTTTCGCCACTTATAGGGTAAAAGCATTACTGGAGGTAGTACAGAGCCAAAACAGACTAAAAATAAAGATAAGGATAAAATAGTTGGATTTAATGTTCTCGGTAATATTTGGTTGATAAGTATTCCATAGAGAAAAAAACCTCCTAGCAAAGGGACAAAGCCACTAATCCAAGCGTAGTTTCTCGATACAGAAGTTTGCTGAAAATTAGTAGATTGTAAATTAAGTATAAAAAGAGCTATTACACAAACTAAAGTCCAGATAAATATAATTGAGTCTTTAATATTTAAATCTTGTTTGCTAGGTAATTGGTTAATTAACCAACCTAAAAATCCATTACTCAGTATAGATAATAGTGGTAACAGCCAAATATTTATATTTTTTTGCATCTCTTTATATTTGAAGTCAAAAAATTATGGCTTTATGGTACTTATTATACTAATGATATATAATTATAATAAGAAAACATCAGTCAGTATATTCAACTAAAAAGCTTATGGAGATTCAAGTCGAAAAAATAGAAATCAGCTATGCATGAGTCACATCTTTCTTAGCAAAGAAGTTAAAAGCTAGGAAGTATAGACAGTAATAGTTTGAGCGATATAAGCCAGGGATAGAGAGAAGCGCGATCGCAGCGATAACAATATTATTTAACAATAATATTGAAGAGATTTAACGAACAATAGCGAAAGATGAAGTTAAATAACAATTAAGTTATAGAAAAAGTTTTGTAAGGATAAAAGGCTGTAACTGAATTACAGTAAGGATTTTAAAGTAATTTATTCTGAAAGATAGTAACAAAACTTAAGAAGTTACAACTATTGAAAACAAAGTGGGTAAGGCTTAACTTGATGACACGAATTTGTCTCAACGCCATTTAATTTGTCACTGTACAAATGGGCATAATAGCGAAAAACCTACTATGCAAAGTACTCAAAAATTGGATTTGTTCTTGAAAGTCATCTCCAATCAAATAAACTTTAGCTTCACTACTAGCCCCACACTGGCAACTGTGCCATCTATCGGACAGTATTTTTGGAACTGTCGCACCACAATCAGAACACTCTTGACTTGTGCCATTGGGGTTAACCGCTAGTACCAAACACCCAGCACTTGCAGCCAAGGTGTTCAGTATTTGTAGAAATTGACCCCAGCCAGCATCGTTTACAGACTTGGCAAGCATTGATTTAGCCAGCCCTTTGATGTTTAGGTTTTCATGAGCAATAACCTGGGATTGATTTAATAACCATATTGCAGTTTTATAGTGAAAATCTTTACGTTGATTGGCAACTTTTAAATGAGATTTCGCAACACGTTTAATAGATTTTTGACGACGTTTTGACCCTTTCTTTCTCCGAGATAATTGACGTTGCAATCGCTTCAATCGCTATCATGCAGGCTTGCAGGCTTGTCACTTATACGGTTTGGACTTGAACAAACTTAGAGCGATCATTTAGCCACACGTCGCAATTCCTTTAATAATCTAACTGCGTTAACAAAACTTAACGTAGTGGCGTGTCAAGGCTAAAATGTTGCATTAGAATCGCCTGTTTCATCGGTTTCAAAAATTGGATAAAGATGTTTAAGTTTGACACGCGCGTCTTCAGTAGTAAAACGCCAAATTACTTTACTGGCGGTACAGTTGCG
>NZ_JAVRBR020000117.1:0-1047 GCF_034531165.2 Dendronalium sp. ChiSLP03b
GAAGGTTGCACGATATATAAATGGATTGTGTATTAGTATGCAAGATGAGATGAGCATGGTATAAATCATGATAGTAGAGGAGAGTTATCAGCTTGCATTAAAGGCTGAGAAAAAATTGTCATGAAGATAGAATAGTATTTCCTATGTTGGAGGACATAATAATAGAGGAAGAGGCTAATGGACTAGTGGCCATGGACATAATTATCAGCGTGGTGAATTAAGTTCTTTAGGAGAAAGAACTGATGGGAGAAATTTTTAACAAAATCGAGGAGGAAGGGCATTTGCTAGAGGAGATTTCAGTCGTGGAAGAGGTTGTGGTACTTATTTTAGATATGGACAGTTTGGACATCATGCATTTGAATGCACATAAAATCAAGAAGATGAAGGAAAACAGAGAATAGAAGGTGGTGCTCATATGGTACAAAATGATGAAGCACTAGAGCAAGTAGAGGAACTAGAGAATGGAGAAGCATTAATGTTGAGGAGAATCCTTTTAAATTCTGCCAAAAAAGAAGAAGAACCCGTCTAGAGGAGGAATCTATTTAGAACCATCTGTAAATCCAAGGGAAAGTGTTGTAAAGTTATCATCGATAGAGGGAGCACTGATAACTATGTATCAAAAGAGATGGTGAGCAAGTTGAACCTGCAAGTGAAGAAGCATCTAGATCCTTATAAGGTTTCATAGCTACAAAAGGGCCATAGCCTTACTATTGACAAGCAATGTCTGGTGGAGATATAGATTAGAAGGTTTAAGGATTCAATCCTTTGCGATATGATATAGATAGATGCATGTCATGTGCTACTTAGAAGACCATGGCAACATGATAGACATGCGATCCATGATAGAAGAGCAAATACATATCAAGTAACGAAGGATGGGATGAAATTTACTCTCAATCCTCTAAAAGAAAAATGGGATGATACCAAGGTTTGTGTTGTCACAGGAAAAGAATTCTTGAGGGAATTGAAAGGCAAAGAGTGCTTTGTGCTAGCAGTGAAGCCAAAGTCAAGTGGAGGAGAATGTGTTAGAGATTTGGAGCAAGTACC
>NZ_JAVRBR020000118.1:0-18294 GCF_034531165.2 Dendronalium sp. ChiSLP03b
AGTAATGACTATAAAACTAACGCTCTAATCATCATTTCTTCTACCCCTACACCCTTACACCCCCACACCCTTACACCCTAAAACCAGGGTTTTAGGAACAAAACGTAAAAAACCTACACCTGTCAGCTGCCCCCCTGCCCCTCTGCTTCTCTGCTCCCGCGTCTCCCCAATAGGCTAATAATAAATATGGAAGCAACGTTTAATATTTGTATTTGACGGCAATGGATAATAATCTAGCGCTTGTGTATCTTTCAATTTTGGTGGGTCTGCTCATATTTGCAGTTGTGACTGTTTTTCGACAGATTTTCAAAACTCGCAGACGGGAAAACTCACTGTCACGATTGCGAAAGAAGTTGGATAAAGAAAAAGGTACGGCACAAGAATATTACGAGTTAGCTAGTATTTATTCTGAGAAAAAAGTGTTTTCCCAAGCGATCGCGCTGTTTCAAAAAGCTCTGAAAGCTGCTGAAGAAGAAGGAGAAGAAAGTATCGCCCCGATTTACAATGGTCTGGGATATGCTTACTTTGCCCAAGAGCAATATGACTTAGCGATTCGGCAGTATAAAGAAGCTCTAAAAGCTAAACCTGATTACGTGACAGCACTGAATAATCTCGGTCACGCCTACGAGCGGAAAAAATTAAATGCTCAGGCGTTACAAAGTTACGAAGAAGCGCTCAAATTCGCTCCCAAGAACACCACTGCCAAACGCCGTGCTGAATCTTTACGACGCTTGGTTTCTGCATAACTCCTGAAGCGTTACTGAATGTATGCTGTTCGGCTGCTGTAACGAAGTTTGAAGCTGTTTGTCAATAGGCAACTATTCAAAAATCTCTGTTGAAAGCAGCCCTTCAGCTACTTTAGTGACAGCACCTGTCATTGTTACCAAAAAATCATTGCTAATCTCTATTGCAATTTGTCCCCCCGGCATATGAACCACAATTGAGGAATCACACAAACCCAAGCGATGAGCCACAGCCGCTGCTGCACTGCTACTACTACCAGATGCTAAAGTGTAGCCTGCTCCCCTTTCCCAAATCTGAATCTGGATATTCCCTCGATCGAGAACTTTCATAAACTGAACATTTGTGCGGTTGGGAAAATAAGGATGAACTTCTAACTGAGAGCCATACTTCTTCACTATTTCTGGCGTGACTTCACTTATTTGTACAACACAATGTGGATTACCGATTGTGGCTGCACAAAAAGTAAAGGTTTTATTGTCAATTGTTATGCTCTCTTCAAGAACTTCTCTGGAATGTCCCGCAACAGGAATCTTGTCACTCTGGAAGCTAACATAACCCATTTCTACTCGAACGCTTTGCCCTGACTTGGTGACACACGCTTTCACTCGTCCGCCAACAGTCTCAATATCAAACTCTGCATCTTTAACAAGTTTTCTATCCCACAAGTAGCGAGAAAATATCCTCAGTCCATTACCGCTCTTTTCTGCCTCGCTACCGTCGGGATTAAAAATGCGTAATCCAAATCTCGCATCTTTGGATGGTAGCGGGCCAAACAAAATTCCATCTGAGCCAATTCCAAAATTTCGGTGACAAATCCGCTGAATTTTTTCTGGAGTTAATTCAAAAGCTAAGTCTTCAGGAGCGATGACTAAATAATCGTTTCCGAGAGCATGATACTTAGAATATTTCATTTGGGACAGTATGAAAAGTTGCAGAAATCTCTATCATCCAGAGTTGAGATACTAATACAGATAACCCAATTGGCTCACCAATCAACAATGCTGGTAAACTAATTTGGTATTATTCTCGAAATCTATCGGTTTCTTGGTTGGTGCCGAGAAATAAATAACTGTAGATTCTTGTCAACATGTAAAGGATGATTAAAAGGCTACAGTTTTTTAGTTTAGTTATTACAATTATTTTTGTCATTTCCCTCTCTCTAGGATTGATGGGAAGATTGTCTGCTCAACAGCCTGACGTTTCCCATCCTCTGAATTCCTTAACTGAGGTAGAAATTAAAACAGCCGTTTCAGTAGTTAAAAAAGCAAAATCTTTAAGCGAAATGGCAGTGTTTCCAGTTATTGCCTTACAAGAACCAGATAAAAACGAAGTTCTTAATTTTACACCTGGGAAACCATTTCAGCGCCAAGCTTTTTTAGTTGTCTACGATCGCTCGCAAAATAAAACCTATGAGGGAGTCGTTGACTTAAAAACTCAGACCCTCAGTTCTTGGAAACACATACCCTCAGCTCAACCTGCGATCGTTGCTTCAGAATATGAACTGGCAACACAGGCAATTAAAGCCGATCCCCGATGGCAAGCAGCAATGCAAAAGCGGGGAATTACAGATTTTGAGCGAGTTAAAATCAGTTGCTGGGCACCAGGAATCTTGAGTACACAAGAAGAAACAGCAGGTAAGCGTCTTTGTCGGGGTTTATCTTATTATCAAGGCGAACGCTGGAATTATTACGGCAGTCCGATTGAAGGTGTACTGGCAACGGTTAATTTAAACACAGGTAAAGTCACCAGTTTTGTAGATAGAGGAATTGTTCCTTTTTCTCAAGAAAACTGGAATTACGATTTGCAGTCTTTGGGCAAATTACTTTCACCTCCCAAAGCATTGAAGATTCTGCAACCCCAAGGTGCGAGTTTCCGCGTTAATGGCAATGAAATTAGCTGGCAAGGTTGGCAGTTTCGCTATCTCATGCATCCCCGCAGTGGATTAATGCTGTACCAAGTAACCTACAACGACGGGCAAAATGTCCGACCAGTGTTATACCGCGCTAGCCTATCGGAGATGGTAGTACCTTACGGCGATCCCGATGCCACTTGGTCGTTTAGGAATGCCTTCGATGTTGGCGAATACAACTTTGGTTTGCTAGCAAACACGATGGAGTTAGGTAAGGAAATTCCCGAAAACGGCCTGTTGCTGGATACGGTATTTGCTAACGAGCAGGGAGAACCTTATGCAATGCCAGGAGTTATCGCTATTTATGAGAGAGATAACGGCATACTCTGGAAGCACTATGATTACAATACTCAACGTAATGATGTGCGTCGCAACCGCGAATTAGTGATGACGACGATCGCAGCGATTGACAATTATGATTACAGCATTAATTGGATTTTTCACCAAGATGGAACTTTGGAAGTAGAAAACGAATTAATGGGTATTGTCCTGGCGCAGGGAACAGCTGCCGAAAAACAATCAGAGGATGATTCCTATGGTCGCCTGATGGCAAAAAATATCTTTGGCGTGAATCACCAGCACTTTTTCAACTACCGCCTAGATTTTGATGTCGATGGTCAGGCTAATTCCGTGATGGAAATGAATGTGCAAGGCCTGCCAATGAATGAGAAAAATCCTTTTGGAAATGCGATCGCAGTAGAAGAAACTCTATTAACAAAAGAAACGGCTGCTGTACGCGACTTGGACATCAAACACAGTCGAGAATGGATGATTGTCAGTACAGAAAACAAAAATGCTTTAGGGGCTGCATCTGGATATATGCTGATGCCAGGAAGCAACTCAACATTTCTCCCTGTGGAAGGTGCAAAAATTAGACAAAGAGCTGAATTTGCCACTCACCATGTCTGGGTCACGAAATATCAACCCAGTGAACTCTACGCTGGCGGCGATTATCCTAACCAAACTCAGCCCGGACAAGGTTTACCAAAATATATCTCAGACGATGAATCTTTGATGGGTGAAGATATCGTGCTGTGGTACACAATGGGCGTTACCCATGTACCCCGACCAGAAGATTGGCCTGTGATGCCAACTCACCGAGTTGGGTTTAAGCTAGTACCTAGAGGATTCTTTAACCGCAATCCAGCGATTAATTTATCAGAGTAAAAGATTACTTTTCTAAAGTTTCCTTCGTTCGGTTTTTCGTAATCTGTAGACCTGCAACTTGAATGCTGATAACCTTATCATAGGTCAAATACTGGCAGTTTTTAAAATAGGATACCTAATGAACTTTCCAGAAATTAATATTCCCGGTAATGGCAAACTGCACGCTCGTTTAATTACTTCCTTGGGTGAAATTGTAGTTAGTTTGGAGGAAGAGCGAACCCCCAACACCGTCAAAAATTTTGTAGGTCTAGCAACCGGGACAATCGACTGGAAAGACCCTAAGACTGGTCAATCTATGAAGGGCACTCCTGCCTACGATGGGATTCGCTTTCACCGAGTCATCCCTAGTTTTATGATTCAGTGTGGCGATCCCCTGAGTCGTTATCTGGATACAGCCAACCGTTGGGGTACTGGTGGCCCGGGATATCAATTTGAAGATGAGTTTCATCCGGAATTGAAACACTCTAGTGCGGGTATCCTCTCGATGGCAAATGCAGGACGCAATACTAATGGTTCGCAATGGTTCATTACAGAAGAACCAACCCCTCATCTTAACAACAAACACAGTGTTTTTGGTAAAGTTGTCCAAGGTATAGATGTAGTCAACCGTATCGCCAATGTACCTACGACTAGAGATCGTCCGCATCAAGAGGTAGTGTTAGAAAAAGTAGAAATTTTTCGACAGTAACTAACACCTTTCTAGGTTAATTTATACTCACTCGAATGAACTAATGGCGCTAAGTTTATTTGTTTCCTTGTTACCAAGCTCGTTTATTAGTAATTTTTGGAAGTTGCGCCTTCTTTACTGATGATATAGACAGTCCTTGGTATAGCTAAGGACTGCTTATATTTTGATCGTGCAGAACACCCATCAAAGGCGATCGCATTCAGACTTGAAAACAAATCTGCCGAAAAATTAAGATTTATTTAAAAAAAACAACAGCAATGTTGTTAAAGTCAGAAGCTAGATTCCAATTGGGGACGAGGTTTGGGCGATCGCACTCTAGACAAAACTTGCAAAATCCCTCACTTCATAAGGGCTACAAGTTTTGCGACAATCAAAAACGATTTAATTAATCATCAAGCACTCATAGTCCACCGCTTATTGGACTCTGTGTTATTTCAGTTGAAAAGGGAGAACACCAGATGAAATTGGCTTACTGGATGTATGCAGGGCCAGCCCACATCGGCACACTGCGGATCGCCAGTTCGTTTAAAAACGTTCATGCGATCATGCACGCCCCACTCGGCGATGACTACTTTAACGTCATGCGCTCCATGCTATCGCGGGAAAGGAACTTCACACCAGTAACAACCAGTGTGGTTGACCGCAACGTTTTAGCACGCGGTTCCCAAGAGAAGGTGGTAGACAACATCACCCGTAAGGATGCTGAAGAACACCCAGACTTGATTGTGTTAACTCCCACCTGCACCTCTAGCATTCTGCAAGAAGACTTGCACAACTTTGTGGAACGGGCACAGTTGGAGGCAAAAGGGGACGTGATGCTGGCGGATGTAAACCACTACCGCTACAACGAACTGCAAGCTGCCGATCGCACCCTAAATCAAATTGTCCAATTCTACATTGAGAAAGCCCGTAAGAAAGGCGAACTGCCAGCAGGCAAAACCGAAAACCCCTCCGTCAACATTATCGGTCTTTCCACCCTTGGTTTCCACAACCAGCACGACTGCACCGAACTGAAGCGGCTGATGGCTGATTTGGGAATTGAGGTGAATACCATCATTCCTGAAGGCGCTGCGGTAAACGATTTGAAGAAGATGCCGAAAGCTTGGTTTAACCTAGTACCTTACCGCGAACTCGGTTTAACTACAGCTCGTTACCTAGAAGCAGAATTCGGTACACCCTACGTAGATATCACCCCGATGGGTGTTGTGGAAACTGCTCGTTGTATCCGCAAAATTCAGCAGGTGATTAATGCCCAAGGCGCTGATGTTGACTATGAAGAATTCATCAACGAGCAAACCTTGTATGTCTCTCAAGCTGCTTGGTTCTCTCGTTCCATTGACTGTCAGAACTTGACTGGTAAAAAAGCTGTGGTGTTTGGTGACAACACTCACGCTGCCGCCATCACCAAGATTCTGACACGAGAAATGGGGATTCACGTTGTTTGGGCTGGAACTTATTGCAAGTATGATGCAGACTGGTTCCGCGAACAAGTCAGCGAATACTGCGATGAAGTGCTAATTAGCGAAGACCACGGCGAAATTGGGGATGCGATCGCCCGCGTTGAACCCTCCGCCATCTTCGGTACTCAAATGGAACGCCACGTTGGTAAGCGCTTGGATATCCCTTGCGGTGTAATTGCTGCACCTATTCACGTGCAAAACTTCCCCATTGGTTACAAACCATTCTTGGGTTACGAAGGTACAAATCAAATTACAGATTTGATCTACAATTCCTTCACTTTGGGAATGGAAGATCATCTGTTAGAAATATTTGGTGGTCACGATACCAAAGAAGTAATTACTAAAGGAATTTCTGCTGATTCTGACCTCAATTGGACTAAAGATGGTCAAGCAGAATTGAACAAAATTCCTGGATTTGTGCGTGGTAAAGTGAAGCGCAATACCGAGAAATTTGCTCGCGATCGTGGTTTTAAAGAAATCAACGCTGAGGTGTTGTACGCTGCCAAGGAAGCTGTAGGCGCTTAGTTTAGCGATTATTTGAGAAGAGTGGGTAGTGAGAAGTAAGTTTACTTGTCACTACTCACTCTTAAGTTTTCGCTACATTCTATACTTAGACTCACCTTGTTTTGAGACTTGATTTAGGTTCAAGGCTAGCTGGACACATAATTTTATATCTTTTATAAGCCAAAGTACGGTTATTACTACCCTGAATTCTTTACTTTTCTTTATTTTTTATAGTAAAAATATACTTTGCATGAGTTATAATCGCACAAACGTATTTAAGATAACTATGTAGCGTCTGTCTTTATTATTCAGAACTCTGCATAATTGCTAATAGATAGATGGATGATATTGTAGAAAATCATTGATGCTGAAATAGTTACTGATGCAGATTACGAAATAGCTACTGCAATACATGAGGCTAAAAAAGCTACGCCTAATAAAAATTTGGTTTTGAAGTCAATAGAAAAAGCTAAAAACCTATTGAGTAAGAGTGCTGGTGCTGTTGAGTTTGTCACAGCACTTATAAATCTGATTACAGCAGGAATAATGTTATTCTAAGTCTTTTGGTTAGACTG
Source organism: Dendronalium sp. ChiSLP03b (assembly GCF_034531165.2). Classification (NCBI taxonomy): domain Bacteria; kingdom Bacillati; phylum Cyanobacteriota; class Cyanophyceae; order Nostocales; family Nostocaceae; genus Dendronalium; species Dendronalium sp. ChiSLP03b. Next base: position 7,048 of record NZ_JAVRBR020000118.1, read on the forward strand.
AACAGTGTAACTCATAGTCCCTATCCTATCTTTCAGAATAGGCTTTTTTTTCACTTTTGAATAGGTATGGCTTTACAGATAATTTTAGTTACTTTTATTACATTGCTGAAAGAACGCTCACGCCTCCAACTAGTCAAGCTATTATGTTATGTAAAGCCGACAGCATTAGGAAATCTCTCACCATGTCCAATCAGACAAACTTGACTGATGCTCGTAAAAACCTAGCCGAACTCTGCACTCAAGTAGTTGAAGATAGAGAAGTGGTAATTATTACCCGACAAGAAGGCGAAAGCGTCGCCCTAATTGCTATTGATGAACTAGATAGTTTACTAGAAACATCTCATTTACTTCGTTCACCTAAAAATGCAGCTCGTCTGTTAACTGCTTTGGAAAGAGCAAAAGCTAGAACTTTAAAATCTCAAAGTATTAACGAATTACGTCAGGAGTTGGGTATTGACGAAGAAGAAGAAAAAAGATGAAACCCAACCCCAAGAAAATAAAGTTCGAGATGCTGTATTTCATCCAGAATTTCGGGAAGACCTCGTTTATTGGGTTAAAACAAACCGCAAAACTGTGCTTCGTGCTTTTGACTTGATTGAATTGATTATGCGAGATCCTTTTACAGGGATTGGCAAACCTGAACCACTGAAATACTTAGATTCCGATGCATGGTCACGGCGACTTACTCAGGAACATCGTGTTGTATACCTAGTAAGTGATGACCGGATTGATTTTCTCCAAGCTCGATATCACTACTGAAATAGCAGCTATCTACTCTTTTTATGTTAGCTGTCAGTTGTCAGTTCAATATTTACCACTGACTACTGACCATTGAACAATGACTTATTTAATAATCTACTCCCCGTTTCAGTTCTACACCTTGATTGGCATAGTGTTTGTGGCAGTAAACTTCAGAGTGAACACTAGCCAAGTCAAAGTAAGCTGGTTGATTTTGGCAGCGACCAGTAATAATAATTTCGGTGTCGCGGGGTTTGCGAAGTAAAGCTTGGACAATGGGTTCTACGGGAAGTAGTTCTAAGTCAACGGTGGGATTGAGTTCGTCAAGGATGATGGTTTTGTAAAGTCCAGAAGCGATCGCAGTTTTGGCAATTTCCCAACCGCGTTCGGCTTCGACATAATCTAATTCTTGCCGGGAATTACGCCAGACGATCGCATCTCGACCGCAACGTTGATGATCCACCACTTCTGGATATGACTGCTGTAAAGCCGCGATCGCTGCATCTTCTGTGTAGCCACTACCACCTTTGAGCCACTGCATAATCAACACGCGTGTAGAACCAGGATGATTTATTCCCCTACCTATGGCCTGCAAAGCCTTACCCAAAGCGCTGGTAGACTTACCCTTACCTGCACCAGTATAAATTTCAATCCCCTTAATAAACAATGCTTTAGCTGTTGGGTGATCTTGGGGTTTCATTTCCGAGTGCAGATCTGCAATATCCAGCAACTTGTGTGGTGCAGCGCGTCCTGTGGCAATGATTTCCAATTCCTGGGGTTTGGATTTTAATGTTTGTACGACCTCATCTACTGGTAGCAAACCCAAATCTAGAACGGGGTTAATTTCGTCTAAGACAACAACCGAATATAAACCAGAGGCGATCGCACCCTTAGCCACATCCCAACCTCGCGCTGCTTCAGCTCGGTCGAAGACAGTAATTTCCTCCGGCCCAAAAAATTCTGCTCTCCCAGTACGAACTTGGTCGATTAAATGAGGAAAACCGCGCTGTAATGCGGCAATTGCCCCATCTTCGTCATAATCACGTTCTGGCCCTTTTAAAAACCGCAGTAGTAAAACTCGGTTGGAATTGGTTGGTGTATTTATCCCCAAGCCAATCGAGCGCAAAACCACTCCCAAAGCCGCTTGCGATTTTCCTTTTCCCGCACCATCGTAAACGTGAATTTGACCTATGAGCCTTTCAGAACGCACTTGTGCCGTGCGAATACCGATGCCGTTCCTTGTCATTATCTCGAAATGCTGTAACGTCGCAGTTCTTAATCTTACCTAACCTCTTGCATCACCAGCTAAAGATGAGTGCATTATGAGTGCTGAGTCAGGAGTTAGTTGTCAGTTGTCAGAAGGCAATAGGCAGAAGGCAGAAGGCAGAAGTAAAGAATTATCTCCCTTGTCTTCCTTGTCCCCGCGTCTTCCCTACTCCCCTGCTCCTTGTCCCTCTATCCTCTTGCGCCCATATTAATCAGGATAAATAGGGGGTATACTGGCATACCAAGATGGCATGTGCATGAAAAATGATATACAGCGGATTTCAAGGAGCGTGAAGTACACAACCTAGCTTTCAAAGCCAGGTACAAAGAGTGTTTTACTTCTGAATTGTGAATTCAGAATCCTGAATTCTGCTGTAAGTGCCCTTATCATACTCATTATCATAGCTATACTCTCTAAAGTTAACCCTACTATTGACGCTTTATGTTTGAAAATTTGGCTATTCCTCGAATTTGGCCTCTTGGCGCAATTTTGTTTAATTTCTTATTTTTACTGATTGCCATTCCCATAGAAGCCTATATTTTCAATAGAAGATTACAATTTGATAAAAAAACTAGCACTTTTTATGCCATCTCTGTAAATCTCTTTTCCGGCGCGATTGGTTGGACTATATTTTTTCTCTTAGAACCTGCGTTACCAGCAACATTTAAATCAGAATTAATTAGTTTCGTATTTTTTAATAACTTCAAATCACCTAACACACAAAGTCTTTTAATTTTAGCTGCTGTTATAATTTTCTTTACAACTATTATTTTAAAATTCTTCCTTTTACAAATGTTCGTATTTTTATTAACAACAGAAGGAAGTAAGAAGGAAGAAGAAGTAGAAATACCTAAGCGCTTACGATGGCGATTTGCCAATAAGGTAAGATTTCAAAGTACAAATTTAGTTACTACTACACTAATAGCGAATGCACTGAGCTACAGTGCTATTACCTTTATTTTGTTGATTCGTAATAGATAGAATTAACTGCCTTGAAATGAATTCAGTATGAATAATGATGAGTTGAGGAGTTTGAGGTGTAATTATGGGTTCATTAATCAAAGATTTATTTGGTTTATTCGGAATTGTTGATGCTATTTATAAACGACTTAAAGAGATATTCATTCCAAAGCAAGCATATTCTTGGCAGACATTTATTTATCTGAGTATATACTCTTGGGGTCTTTCATATTTTGCTATAGGTTATATACAAGATATTATTGCCTTCTTTGGTTGGTTATTTTTAATTGCTGGTACTGCTTGGTATACCACTGAAGATCCTTTAAGAGTTCCTGGTACTTTTATGCCAGTAGGTGCAGTGATAACCGGATTCTTAGTCAGTGTTTTTGCATTTGGAAATCAAGAGGATGGAATTACATCAAACACAATCGTTCTTTGGCCGACAATTTCAGCATTAATTACAGCAATTCCAGAATTTTTTGAAGGCACTGGTACTGATTCAAAAGCTCAAATACCTAAACCAGAAGTTCGCCAAAAGATAACAATTTTAGTCGCTAGTTGCATGGTGTTAAGTTGCTGGCTTCAGTTTTACTTCGTGATGGACAATTGGTTAAAAGAATATCCCAGTTTGTTAGCAGACGATTTTAAGCGCAGTACTTTTGTACTCAGTACGGAAAAAGCAGAACCAGTACCAACAAATGGCCTTGTAATCTTAGATAGACTTCAACCTTTAGTAGAACAAGAAATTGGTGAAAGACCTTGGTCAGAAGTCGAGAGATGGTTGTTAGATGCGAAAAAGCGGGTAGGAAATTTGGGTCAGCAAGTAATAGACAAAAATCTTGCACAATATGAAGAGAAAGAATTATGGCGTGTTGAACCGCGTGTAGTAAACACTAAATCTGGGTACATATTAGATTTGTTGAGTATTTGGACAGGCCCGAGTTCTAACCCACGTGGCTATTATTTGAAGAAATCTTGTCGAATTGAACCGGTTGCAATATCTGTGAGAAACCGCAACACAAACACTAATCAATTAGATGACAAAAACACAGTTGCAGAAATTGAATGCGATCGCTTGAGTAAATTAATTGCTGGGGCACCGCCACCTCAGCAATGATGGAGAGCAGGAGGAGATGGGGGGACACGGGGACGGGGAGACGCGGGGACAAGGAAGACAAGGAAGATAAGGGAGATAATTCTTCACTTCTGCCTATTGCCATCTGACAACTGACAACTAACAACTAACCAATGACTATTAGCAGAATTTTTGTAATTGCCAAAAATGTATTTCAGGAAGTGGTACGCGATCGCATCCTGTATATTATCGGTTTATATATTCTCATACTTGCTGTTGCTATCCGGGTGCTGCCTGAATTTGCTGCCTCAACTCAAAACAAAATATTTTTGGACTTTGGTATGGTAGCAATGAGTGTAATTACCTTGATTGTTGCCGTCTTTGTTGGTACGGGACTCATTAATAAAGAAATTGAGAAACGCACTATTTTGGTGTTAATTGCTAAACCCATCAGCCACAGTGAAATTATCACTGGCAAGTTCTTGGGTTTATCAGCTGTGCTGGCTGTACTTGTCACCAGCATGACAGTAATTGACTTGATATTTTTACAATTTGGTAATATTCCTCATCCTACAGCCAGTATTTTAGTTGCCGCAGTTTTTTTATTTTTACAGTTATCTTTAATTACCGCTGTAGCTATTACTTTTGGTGTCTTTACGAGTTCTCTGTTGGCTGTCATTTTAACATTTGCAGTGTACTTGATGGGGAACATTACTCAAGATTTAGTACAACTTGGTCGTTTGAGCCGCAACCCTGCTATCCAAAGTGTTACTCAAATCTTGTATCTTATTTTGCCAGATTTATCTCGATTAGATTTAAAAAATGATGCTGTTTATGGTTTACAAGCACTGCCTGATTTTACAGCTCTGATTCTTAATTTAGGTTATAGCTTAATTTACAGTGTCATGCTCTTAGCGATCGCTGTTTTTATCTTCTCACGACGCGAGTTTTAAATATTAATCAGTTGTCATTGGTCAGTTGTCAGTAGCTATGAACTATAGCAATCCTCTTTGATTCGTGCAAAAAAAGAGACATGCCAGAGGTTTTTCACAACTCAATTAGGACTGCTATGTATTAACTCTTAACAACTAACAACTGACAACTAACAAGTGACTATTATTCAAAAATAACTATCTGAGGAGCGTGAATTTTACCATCAGGCATGATAGTATTCCGCAGCTTTGCATACATCATTTTTGTTTGGCAAAGGTTAGCCTTTCTCAAATTGGTTTTTGTTAAGTTTGCCCATGTAAGGTCTGCACCAGTTAAGTTAACCTCAGTTAAATTAGCTTCGAGTAGTATTGCCCCACATAGCTTTGCTCCCGCGAGATTGGCTTTAACTAAATTGGCTTCAATCAAAGATGCTTCTATTAATGTGGCTGCACTCAAGTCTGCTTCACTTAAGTCTGCATCACACAAAGAAGCTCCCCAAAGTTTACTACCACTGCACTGCGATCGCCACAACAAAGCTCTACACAAATTTGTATTGGTTAAATCAGCATTAGTCAAATTTGCTTCTGATAAAGAAGCTTCATATAAATTAGCTTTGCACAAACTAGCTTGCATTAAATTTGCTCCACTGAGGTTAGCAGCAGTTAGAACAGAACCAGATAAATTGGCTCCTTGTAAATCTGCTCCTATCAAGTTAAGACCACTTAAATCAACTGCTCTTAGGTCGATCCCACTCAAGTCACATCTACTGAAATCTCTACGCTGACAAAATTTATCTTTGATTTGATTCAGTATTAATTCTTGTTTGTCAGCATAATTTCTCATGGTATTTACCTCAAAGTGTAAATAAGCGCAAAGGTCAATTGTGACAGTTACTGTATATTGAGATTACACCGCAAAAGTTAATCAATTACAGCAAAAATCAGCAAGAAATTTGGAAAAAATCATGAAGTTACGGAAAATACGCTTGCCAAGGAGTTGGCATAACAAAAAACACTGACATAAGTCAGGAAAAATTGATAATGTAAAAGGATGTTATTGTTAAGAGTTAATACTTGATATACAGCAAATTTCAAGGAGCCTGAAGTACACAAACTAAATCTCAAAGCTAGATATAAAGCTTGTTTTACTTCTGCATTTTGACTCTTGAATTTTGAATTATGCTGTAAATTGCATCGCTTGCCATAGCAGCCATCAATAATTTTGTGAAATCTTTCTTTTTTTATCGAACACTTCAAAAAAAGAAATCTTTGACCAACCCCTATCCGTAGGAGGATTTATTTAGCTCCCAAGTTAGATTAAAAGAAAACGTGGATTTATGTGTGTAAGATAGGCTAAATTTTGGGCAAAATCCTGCTGAATTAAAAAAGGCAGTCATCTGTCACCAGTTCCTATTTTCAAGCTAGACGGTTATGTGAAAAATCACACAACGAGGGCATGAAAATCTCTTTCTCCTATACCTCCATATCCTTACACCCCTACACCCATTTTCAAGACAGTTTTAGTTCTTGGTCAAAATAATCTCATTCAGTTTGTGTAAACCGATAAGATGCAATATCAGAAAAAGTCCAATAATCACTTGGATGACTGGCAAGTAGAGATCGCTGAATGCCAACAGAAGCAGAAGTGCTGGCGCGATATTGTTCTCCAAAGGCTCACCTTCCATGTAGAAAACTCTCCCTTGGCGGTAATTGAGTGGGATCGAGACTTTTGTATATCTCGCTGGTCACGAGAAGCTGAGCGAATTTTTGGCTGGCAAGCTGAGGAAGTTATCGCTAAGAAGTTTAATGACTGGCAGTTTATCGTGTCGGAAGATGTAGAGTTTGTCACTGACGTAGTTAGACGTTTATCTAGCGGTGATGAAACGCAGGTTGTTGCCCGAAACCGCAACTATGCTAAGGATGGTTCTGTTGTCTACTGCGAGTGGTATAATTCAGCCTTATTTGATGAATCAGGCAAGTTAATTTCTGTACTTTCCCGGGTACTAGATGTGACTGAACGCAAATCCATAGAAGCTGAATTACGGAAAAGTGAAGAACGATTTCGTCAGTTGGCAGATGCATCTCCTAACCTAATATGGATGTCTGACACCAATCAGCTTTGTTATTACTTCAATAAGCCCTGGCTGGAGTTTACGGGTCGGACAATGGAACAAGAAATAGGTAATGGTTGGGTACAAGGAGTGCATCCTGATGATTTACAGCGCTGTTGTGATAGCCATAGAGATGCGTTTAACGCCCGTCAAGACTATAGAATGGAGTACCAACTCAAACGTTTTGATGGCGAGTATCGTTGGATTTTAGATATAGGAGTGCCGCATTTCACATCAGAAGGTACTTTTATGGGTTACATCGCCTCATGTATTGATATTCACGATCGCAAACAAGCAGAAGCAGAACGAGAACAAATGCTCGCGCGATCGCGGCAATATGCCAGTCAGCTACATGGCTTGACTGAAGCCGCTATGGCAATTAATTCCGAACTATCCATCGAAGAACTTATACGAGTAATTACAGAGCAAGCGCGTGCCATTGTTGGCGCACACCAATCCTTTACCAGCATGACAATCGATGGCAACTGGGCACACGCCATCAGTTCAATTTCCCTGTCAGATAAATATGCTGCGTGGCAAAATTATCATGAAGAGCCAGATGGTTCGGGTATTTACGCTTGCGTCTCCCAAATGAATCGCCCTATGCGGATGACCCAAGCCGAACTCGAAGCCCATCCTCGGTGGCGAGAGTTTGACAAAGCAGCTGACAAGCATCCACCAATGCGCGGATGGTTAGCTGCACCCTTGATTGGGCGAGATGGTCACAATATGGGGCTAATTCAGTTATCGGATAAATACCAGGGTGAGTTTACTGAAGAAGACGAAGCTATTATTGTACAGTTAGCTCAGATGGCATCGATCGCCATTGAAAACACCCGACTGTACGAAGCCGAACAACAGGCACGTACTGAAGCTGAAGAGGCAAACTGCATCAAAGACCAGTTTCTTGCCGTCCTTTCCCACGAATTGCGATCGCCGCTGAATCCGATTTTGGGTTGGTCTAAGCTACTCCAAAGCCGTAAAATCGATCCATCAAAGACAGCAGCAGCCTTGTCAACAATAGAGCGAAATGCTCGTTTACAAGCTCAACTAATTGAAGACTTACTAGATATCTCACGCATTCTTCAAGGTAAACTGACATTAAATATTGATACAGTCAATCTAGTATCCACGATTTCCGCTGCAATGGAGACGGTACGTTTAGCAGTGGAAGCAAAATCCATCGATTTGCGATTTGCGATTTTAGATTTGGAATTAGAAAATACTAATGGAAATTTAGAATCTATCGAGTTTAACAAGTTATCTAACAATCTAAAATCTCCAATCCCAAATTCAAAATACCTAGTGATGGGCGACTCTAACCGCTTGCAGCAAGTCGTCTGGAATTTGCTTTCTAATGCTGTGAAGTTCACACCCCCAGGTGGACGAGTAGAAGTGCAATTGTCAGTGGTCAATGGTGAGACAGCGCTGCGGGAGGGTTTCCCTCCGCAGGCGACTGCGAACCCGAAGGGTCAAGAAAAACAACTGACTACTGACACCTATGTCCAAATCCGAGTCATCGATACAGGTAAAGGGATTAACCCTAACTTTTTACCCCATGTGTTTGATTACTTCCGGCAAGCAGATAGCGCTACCACTAGAAAATTTGGTGGATTAGGTTTAGGACTGGCAATTGTGCGACAAGTAGTAGAACTCCACGGAGGCGCAGTTCTGGTAGAAAGTCCAGGTGAGGGACAGGGCGCGACATTTACAGTGCAGTTGCCACTATTGCAGACAAAAGTAACAGCAACAGAGAGCGAGAAAGACCAACAAGTAGAATCTGGATTGGGTAATCTTCGAGGAATCAGAATACTTGTTGTAGATGATGAAGATGATTCTCGCGACTTCATTAGCTTTGTGCTGCAAGAGGAAGGAGCGGAAGTTACATCAGTGTCATCGGCTATTGAAGCCCTACAAGCTTTACCTAACTCAAAACCAGATGTACTGTTGAGCGATATTGGTATGCCTGAAATGGATGGCTACATGCTGATTCGTCAAGTGAGAACTTGGCAGCCAGAAGAAGGTGGACAAATTCCGGCGATCGCTCTGACTGCCTATGCAGGAGAGTATAATCAGCAACAAGCCTTCAACGCAGGCTTTCAAATGCACGTCTCCAAACCAGCAGAACCAACGGAGTTAGTTGCAGCAGTTACTAGACTGGCAAAAAAGTGAATAGTCATTCGTCATTAGTAAAGTAATTTTCTCTCCATGCTCCTCTACCCTTCAAGACCTTAGTGGTTAATCGCTTCCGGGTGTATGCACTTGCACCACTTGTCAATTAGTGGGGTTTTGCAGTTTAGTATTTGTATCGACTTGCATTGTGAATGCATCGGCTTGCATTGTGAATGCATCGGCTTGCATTGTGAATGCATCGACTCACATTGTGAATGCATCGACTCACATTGTGAGTGCATCGGCTTGCATTGTGAATGCATCGGGTTGCATTGTGAATGCATCGGCTCACTTGGGGAGCATCCCACTTTTTTGCATGTCATTGCGAGCGTTCGCGGTAGCGTCTCCGCCAGGAGAAGCGAAGCAATCGCCAAATCCTCCAACTACGAGACGCTACACGAACGCAATGACAGCTATTCTCTCATTAAAAATAAAAACTGGGATGTACCCGCTCACTTGTTAATGTATCGACTTACATTGTGAATGTATCGGCTTACTAAGTTTTATCTTTAAAATCCAGAATTATATCAAGTCCGGCTAATTAGTTATAATTCCTGAATCTATGCAGAAAGCCAAAAAACCCTCCTCTTTGCACCTCTGCTCCTCTGCGGTCTTAATGATAAGTCTTTAACCGGATACGATATTACTCACTTGCCTCATTCCCAGGAAATTTCCCAGTCCGCTCCAATTCCAACAACAAACGTTTTCGCCAAAGTCCACCCCCATATCCTGTTAACTGCCCATCTTTACCGATGACACGGTGACACGGAATAAGAATATTAATCCGATTCATGCCATTTGCTCTAGCCACGGCACGAACCGCAGTTGGTTGACCAATCTGATGAGCTTGCTCATCATAGGAAATTGTTTTTCCATAGGGAATGCGTTGTAGTTCCGACCAAACCCGTTCCTGAAACGCAGTGCCGTGAACCACTAGAGGAACTGTAAATTTAGTGAGTTTGCCTGTGAAATAGTCACAAAGCTCATCGCGCAGGTGTTCAATCTGATTGTTTGTCACAGGTAAGACCGGATAACCAAAACGCTTACAAATTTCAGCGTAGTTATGCTCTAGCATTCGTCGGTCTGTGTATTCGATAAGACAAATTCCCTGAGAAACTGCACCGACTAACAAAACTCCTAGAGGTGTTTCTAAAATTTGCGTTGCAATGTAGTCTTCGTTTTGGCTTTGTCCTGGCGACACTCCAAAGGTTTTGCTAAATGCTTCTCTAAAGCCACTGTGAGATTCGTAGCCATTGGCAAAGACCACATCATCAAGTTCTGCCCCTTCACGAATTCGAGTGAAGGCATCCGCCAGTCGCCGTCCCCGACACCACTCTGCAAAAGTCATCCCATAATGCTCGCGAAACCATCGCCTTACCCGTTCTGGGGTAATTCCGAGCGATCGCAACTCTGCTGATGTAATTTTTGCATTTGGTGTAGCTTCTAAGCGTTGCATCAGCGACATTACCCAATCAGGTAGCGCTCCGTACACTTCTGTAGGGTGACATCGTTTGCATGGGCGATAACCCGCAAACACAGCATCTCGAATTGTGGTAAAAAACTCGATATTTTCCGGTTTGGGGCGAGATGGGCAAGAAGGACGGCAAAAAATGCCAGTAGTGCGAACCGCTACAAAAAACACACCGTCATAACTTGCGTCCTTACGATAGAACGCTTGCTCCATTTCAGTAGGGGATGGTGAGAGTTGCAAATTCATATGCACAGGTGCGATCGTCAATTCCATGTAGCCTATTCTTGCAAGCTCCAGAATAGCTGTCCACCGAAAAAACGATATTTGAGTGCTGAGTTAGGAGTTTTATCTCTCCTGTGTCCCTCTGCCCTCTTACTCCTCCCTGACAGGTGTAGGTTTTTTACGTTTTGTTCCTAAAACCCTGGTTTTAGGGTGTAAGGGTGTGGGGGTGTAAGGGTGTAGGGGTAGAAGAAATGATGATTAGAGCGTTAGTTTTATAGTCATTACTCATTGCTTGATTA
>NZ_JAVRBR020000119.1:0-129333 GCF_034531165.2 Dendronalium sp. ChiSLP03b
AATAAATTGGGAAATGATGGTCTCCCGACTTGAGCAAACTGGCGTTGTGTTATCGCGTAGCGTAACGCACCAAAACCATAGGATGGTGCCAGAGGCATAACGCACCTACGTGTATTTCAAAAATCAAATATGAGTCCTATATGTGTCGAGATAGTTCGCAGTATTAATACTGAGTTAATATATTTTGGTTGTCCTTATTGCATATGAAGTTTTAAGTAGGTAACTGTAAATAAATGAAAATTTGTAGTAATGGTTTTGACCCTTGTGCTGAGCGCTAAAGCCCTAACTATGAGCCAAGAGCGTACTTTATATTTAATTGCACTCAGCCACTTGTCAAGTTTTTTACTTCAACGCTAACAAAGAAAACTTTCTACTCTGGTTGATTTGCTTGCAACCAATTGAGCAAATCTTCAATCTTTGTAAAATCTAATAAAACTTCGCCAAGTGCCTCTAATTTAAGTTATGAGAAGAACTTGAATACGCGATGTCTTCTCTGCCAGACGCTGCGCGAACGACAAGCTACTTTGCGTGCGTCTATGCACTTCTAGTGATAACTCTCCTACCCATCTTTATAACAGCCGCAAAATTAGCGTTGAGATACCATGAGTTTCTTTGATTTCTCCAGTTTCAGCATTTTTTGCAACTTTTTCAATCTGTCGAACTAACGTTGAATTAGAGGATGATTTCATCAGGCATATTAATATAGTCAAAAAATAAGGTTTCAGATCTAGGTAACTCTGAAACCTTTGATTAATCTTAAGTTTTTAGCTAGTGCGGATGAAAGGACTTGAACCTTCACTCCTCTCGGAACTAGAACCTAAATCTAGCGCGTCTGCCAATTCCGCCACATCCGCATCAGTCAACTATACTAGCATAACAAATTTTTTATGGGAATGGGGAAGAGACTTAATTGCCTATGCTCCCTACCAGATCACATTACTGCAATGCGAGGTAGACGATGTTTGAAGCCGCAGAGAATTTCCCAAGAAATGGTGTTTAATTTATCTGCCCAATCGTCAGCAGAGATTTGTTCATTTTCCTGTTTCCCAAGTAAGGTGACTACTTCCCCTTCTTGTAAATCTGGAAAAGCACTCACATCCAGCATTAACTGATCCATTGTAATTGTGCCGATTTGTGGCACTCGCTGACCGCGAATTAATACTTGCAAGTTGTTAGAAAGATTGCGGGGTACACCATCAGCGTAACCAATTCCTACCACTGCGAGGCGAAGTTCTCTCTGGGCAATGAATTGATGACCATAGCTAACACCTGTTCCAGGGGCAATTGTTTTAACCTGGGTGACTCGTGCTTTCAACTGTAAAACTGGCTTGAGTTTGATTGCATTTTGTAAATGAGTAGCTGGATATAGTCCATAAACTGCTAAACCGACTCGCACAATATCATAGTGCAATGCTGAATCTGTAAGAGTTGCGGCTGAGTTTGCCAAATGCAAGCAGGGTATTTTAATTCCTGTTGCTTTAATTTGAGCGATCGCTTCCTCAAATCTTTTATGCTGTTCTTGCATTATCGTAGCATCAGGACTATCTGCTGTTGCTAAGTGAGAATAAATGCTCTTCATGGAAAGATGAGGTAAGCGCTGCACTAATTGGACAAATTCAGCTGCTTGCTGCCAGTTTGTTCCTAACCTAGACATTCCCGTATCTAATTTAATATGTACGGGTATGGGGGAATCCTGCTGAATGGTTTCTAAAACGTTGGAAAATATCAGGGCTTGTTTGGGGTTGCACAGAGTTGGCTGTAGTTTCCATTGAGCGATCGCGTGAATTTGCTCTGGGGTGTGGGTCGCCCCTAAAATCAAAATTGGTGCATTAATCCCAGCTTCTCGTAATTGAATACCCTCCGGAACTGTGGCTACTCCCAACCAACTAGCTCCCGATTGTAATGCTGTCTGAGCAACTGTTACTGCTCCATGTCCATAAGCATCAGCTTTGACCACTGCCATCAACTGAGTACGTGGTGATAAAAACTGCACCAGTTGTTGTATGTTGTGCGATAAAGCTCCTAGATTGATTTCCACCCAAGCACGTTGTGAGAACCAAGCGTAGGTATCACACTGTTGATTAAAAGTAACGCTAGGCGTTGGCTTGCGGCTTAACATTTTTACTCCCTCCTATCACACCACTGCTAAGCTTCTAGGTTATCTATTATCTTTATTTCCAATCTTAGAAGCCACATTAGATTAATCAGGAAGTTTACCCTTCATTGGGGAATTGATACAACATACCTAAAGTTAGTTGTCAGTTATGAGGCAGTGCGTTGCGGAGCCAATTTTTTGGTGTTAGCGAAGCGGTAGCGAGTCTTCTCCCAAGGGGAGACGCTACGCGAACGAGCGTCGGCAGTCCGTTCTTGGGGAGCCAGTGCAGTCTTGGGGAGACCCCAAGACTGCACTGGCGTAGTTTCCCCCAGGAAGAACTGCCGACTTAAGAGAACTGGCGTAGGGTTCCCCATTGAAGCAACTGGCATTCATCAGTTGTCAGTTATCAGTCATCAGTCATCAGTTATAAGTTATTTTTAATACCAATGGATGATGATAACTGAAAATACTATCTTTTTTTATCTAATCTAAATTGGTTGAAGTTGACCTTTACTCAGGCTTTGCAGGACATCATTATCTATAACTAAACATTAGTTTTTGAATTATTCCGGAAGTATAATTTATTCTCATCTCCCAATGAGAGTATATATGTGTTAATATATGTAAAACTAATACCTTGAGCGCTAATCAATGGGGAAGGTTTTAGTCCTGAACGCCTCTTACGAACCGCTCAATATCACGAGCTGGCGTCGGGCTGCGGTTTTATTAATTAAAGGCAAAGCAGAACGCGTTGAACACAACGGCAAATTTCTTTACTCTGATTTCCCGTTGCCAACCGTAATCCGATTACGACATTACGTGCGCGTTCCCTATAAGGAAATGCCTCTCACTCGCCGTAATATATTGCACCGTGACGGGCATACTTGTCAATATTGCGGCTACTTAGGTGATGAGTTGACGTTAGACCATGTAATTCCGCGATCGCGTGGCGGGGGTGATACCTGGGAGAACATTGTTACGGCCTGTGTGCGTTGCAATGTTAAAAAGGGAAACCGTACACCTCACGAAGCCCACATGCCTTTACGTCATTCGCCTCGCCAACCTTATAGCAGCCTCTATTTTGAGGTCAGCAAGCATCTTAAAAGCGGACTGCACAAAGAGTGGCAAAAATATGTTATAGGTCTTTGACGCTAAAGCAAAATAGCCTAACATTGCGGAGCGATCGTCATCTGTTTTAGATGCCGCTGTTATGTCTTTCGTATGAAATGTCTGTCTGCATCTGATTGCAGATAATATCTGCCTGTAAATACAATTAGAGTGAGTGAGTAGATTTGCGCTGTATGGAGTGTTTACAGCTTCTAAGGGATATTCTCTGCGAAAGGCTGTGAAAGTAGTGTGCAAATATCTAGCTAAATAAATCAACAGTTTTTTATCATACCTTAAAATTCTGCAAAAATTTGCTGCTATCTAAGATTTTTTTGGCTTCTGATAGTTGACTGTGTTGAAAATCGGAACCGTAGGAAGATAAGAGTTAGCAGTCAGCAGTTATTCTCCTTGTCTCCATTCCCTTGATAGTCGCTATAAAAGCGCCTTTTTATTGAAAAATATAAATAACAATCGTCGATTACTCACAAGATTTATGTCACCTTGAGATGGAGTCTAAAAACCCAAAAGTCTTGGTTTCCAGCCTTCACATACATTCTGCATAAATTTAGTAGATTTCTGACCGATTGAATTGAGAAAAAAATAGACCCATATATGTATCCACATGTTTCTATATTTTTGCGAAGATCGGTATGTGTGGCTAAATCAGTAAAGTGCTGACCGTAACATTTCTTAACAAAATAACGGAGCCTCACACTTAACAAAAACGTTTGCTATGCAATTGAATTCTTCTTTTAAGCAGTCTGAGAAATTTTCATTGAATACAGAGCCGTACCCTGAAGATGGCGAGATAGATAAAGAAGCACTTGAAATGCCACTCAATAGGCCATCCTTGCCAGCATCCACAGGTGACGGAGTAGGTATTTATCTAGGTCAGCGTAGCAACTCTTTGGCTTTTCAGAAGTCAGAGGAGCTGCAAAAGACTTTTTTAGCGCACCAACACGAACGCCATCTCATAATTCTGCAAGATTTTCCTGACCCTGATGCTCTCTCTTCTGCTTGGACTTACCAGTTAATTGCCCAGCAATACGATATCAAATGTGAAATTATTTATGCTGGTGCCTTAAGTCATCAAGAGAACATTGCCTTAGTGAAACTCACCAATTTACCTGCTCAGCGCTGGACATTACAAACCTTGAAAAGCAAGGATTTGTCATCCTATCAAGGCTTTGTCTTAATTGATAATCAAGGAACAACGAGTCAGCTATTATCATGTGTGCAGCAGGCAAATATTCCACTGATAGCAGTTATCGATCATCACAGTTTACAAGCGGAACTCGAAGCAGAGTTTGTTGATATCCGTCCTTATGTGCGAGCAACTGCAACGATTTTTACACAGTACTTACAGGCGGGATTACTGACCTTAGATAGCAGTATAGGTCAACATGTCAAATGTGCTACAGCCTTGATGCACGGCTTGCGTTCGGATACTAATCGGCTGATGCAAGCGCAAGAAGATGACTTTATGGCAGCTGCTTATTTGAGTCGATTTTACGATGCTCAACTGCTGAATGCGATTCTACAGGCAAATCGTTCTAAGCGGGTGATGGATGTAATCGAGCGATCGCTAAAAAACCGCATCGTCCAAAATAACTTTTCCATTGCTGGCGTTGGTTATTTACGCTACGATGACCGCGACGCTATTCCTCAAGCAGCTGATTTTCTGGTTACTGAAGAAAACGTCCACACTGCTGTAGTTTACGGTATTGTTCACGATGAAGATGACGAATTGGAAGTAGTCATCGGTTCCTTGAGAACCACCAAACTCACCCTTGACCCCGATGAGTTCATTAAAGAAGCCTTTGGGCAAGATAGCACAGGACGCTTTTTTGGTGGTGGACGCACTAGCGCAGGCGGCTTTGAAATCCCGATGGGTTTCTTATCTGGCAGTAATGAAAATTCTGCCTATGCAAAAATGAAATGGGATGTGTTTGATACTCAAATTAAACAAAAGCTTCTGAGGTTGGTAAATCCCAAAGATAACCCGATTCAATCAGAGTAAGGGAAAGGGGAAGAACATATTTCCCGACTTTTCTAAAAAGTCGGGAATCTGATTATTTTCACGGTAACTGAACTAATTGAGAATGAAGTTAATTTTCTAAGTGTTTACACGGTGGATTTTGACTACTCAAACATCAACTTGCTAGAGACGAGCGACCTTTTAAAAATTTCGCGATCGCTTCAAAAGCAACCCTATTACGTCTAAATAAACCGATTATTTTATTCGGAAGTCCTTGTATATTTAAATTAAAAAGTGACAAGTTTGATTTACCTAGATTATGAGTAGCTTAAACGAAGTCGAACTAGCTGTTAGTCAACTTTCACCAGAGGATCTCGCCGCTTTTCGGGCTTGGTTTGCGGAATTCGATGCAGCAGCTTGGGATCGGCAGATCGAGAAAGATGTAGCTGCTGGTCGTTTAGATGCATTGGCAGAAAAAGCACTCAAACATCTGCGAGAAGGTCGTTGTACTGACCTGTGAAACATCGAGCAACTCCAGATTTTTGGTATTACTACCGCCAGTTACCAAGTGATATCCAAGAGCTTGCTGACCGATGTTATGAAATTCTTCGGGAAGATCCCAAATACCCTTCATTACATTTCAAAAAAGTCGGTCAGTTTTGGTCAGTGCGTATTGGTATATATTATCGGGCGCTTGCTGTAGAACAAGATGGTAATTTTGCATGGTTTTGGATTGGCTCACATCCAGAGTATGACAAATTGCTAAGTGGTAGATAGCGTTTTAACATTGCGTTGGAACAGCCTAAAATTAGCACTTAGGACTCAAGTTGTGGAACTGTACTTAATTCGTCATGGTATCGCCGAAGACAGACAAGCTGGTATCAAAGATGATCGGCGAAGTCTTACCAAAGAAGGGCGACAAAAAACCGAGAAAGTTGCCCAGCGCATAAAAAAGCTGGGTTTGCAGTTTGATTTGATTGTCACTAGTCCCTTAGTACGTGCCCGCCAAACCGCTAAAATTCTCATAGCAACTGGACTCAGTTCTCAGTTGGAGGAATCGACTCACCTTGCCCCTGATGGACAAATTTCTAGTTGGCTGACTGAGTGGCTAGAACCCAAAAATTATTCCCAAAACACTCAACTTGCCTTGGTGGGACATGAACCTTGTTTGAGCAATTGGGCAGAAATTCTTCTTTGGGGCGAGGTCAAAGCCAGCCTAGTCTTGAAAAAAGCAGGTATGATTGGGATAAAACTACCAGAAACAGGCTCTGTTTTGGGTCGTAGTCAGATGTTCTGGTTGACACCACCCAAGTACCTACTGTAACAGTTTTTCAACCTTTCTCTAAGGATTGTTGTTAGCTCAGCTACTGTTATGGCGAAAATAATTTTCTGGTAAATTAGCTAGTCGGATATTTCACAAAGCAAATGGTGTTGCCATGATGGTGTGCGAATACAAGCCTGGATTAGAAGGCATTCCCGCCGCCCAATCAAGTATCAGTTATGTAGATGGGCAAAAGGGAATACTAGAATATCGTGGCATCCGGATTGAGGAATTAGCAGAAAAAAGTACATTTCTAGAAACTGCTTATCTCTTAATCTGGGGCGAACTGCCAAGCAAGGAAGAATTAGAAGCGTTTGAGCATGAAGTTCGCCACCACAGGCGAATCAAGTACCGCATTCGGGATATGATGAAATGCTTCCCAGAAAGCGGCCATCCAATGGATGCTCTACAAGCTTCTGCTGCGGCTTTGGGTTTGTTCTATTCGCTTCGGGATTTACATAATCCTGCCTATATTCGGGATTCAGTGGTGCGCTTGATAGCAACCATTCCGACGATGGTAGCAGCATTCCAACTGATGCGAAAGGGCAATGACCCCGTGCGGCCTCGGGATGACTTAGACTACTCCGCCAACTTCCTGTACATGCTCAACGAGCAAGAACCCGATCCTTTAGCGGCGAGAATTTTCGACATTTGCTTGATACTTCATGTCGAACATACAATGAACGCCTCTACCTTTAGCGCGAGGGTGACAGCTTCTACTTTAACTGACCCTTATGCTGTGGTTGCTAGTGCCGTGGGAACCTTGGGAGGACCGCTGCATGGAGGAGCCAATGAAGAAGTAATTCAGATGTTGGAAGAAATTGGCTCAGTGGAAAACGTCCGCCCTTACGTAGAGGAACTGATACAACGCAAAGCGAAGATTATGGGGTTTGGGCATCGCGTCTACAAAGTCAAAGACCCACGAGCTACCATCCTACAAAATCTAGCGGAACAGTTGTTTGCCAAATTTGGGGCAGATAAGTACTACGACATTGCCCAAGAGGTGGAAAGGGTAGTCGGGGAAAAACTTGGTAGCAAAGGGATTTATCCCAATGTTGACTTTTATTCGGGTTTGGTGTATAGAAAAATGGGAATTCCCACAGACTTGTTTACACCAATTTTTGCGATCGCCCGTGTTGCTGGTTGGCTAGCCCACTGGAAAGAACAACTAGCAGAAAATCGGATTTTCCGTCCTACCCAGGTTTATAACGGTAAGCACGACATTGCTTATACCCCTATTGAGCAACGTTAAATTGTTAGTCACATTAGCCCTCTGTTCTGGGGTAGCAGAAAACTTGGAAAAAGCAGACAACCGTTGCCAACATGGAGGCGGAAGTTTTGTGTTGCCCTTTTGAAGGGGATGAGGGAGATGAGGAGGTAGTAAGAGACAAGGGGGACAAGGTAGACAAGGGAGAATTTATGTTCTTATCTCTCCCTGCTCCCCCTACCTCCCCCGCACCCCTGCTCCCCCTGCCTCCCCCGCACCCCTGCCCCCCTGCCCCCATCTCCTCACAACTGGGGGTTTTATCAGTAAATCTCAATCCCAATCATAAGTAGAAGTTGTTGTATAGCTTCAGGGGCCAAAAACCATCCAGCGATATACTAGGCATGGTAATTAGCAACAAATCTTCAATCAGGCATCATCAAAAGATCGAGGCTGAAGGCTGAAGACTAAAATTTTATACTTCATACTTCAATACTTCACACTTCAGTTGACTTAAAGAGCGGAAACATGAATTCAGGAATTGACCTCCAAGGAACTTTTATTAAATCCCTGACAGATTTAGGACTACCAGCAGGAACAGCCAAAGCCATTTGGATGCCTCTGCCGATGATCCTGATGCTCATTGGTGCAACGGTGGGGGTACTAGTCTGTGTTTGGCTAGAACGGAAAATTTCGGCAGCAGCACAGCAGCGGATCGGACCTGAATATATCGGGCCTTTGGGCTTACTGGCTCCGGTAGCTGATGGTCTGAAGTTGGTATTTAAAGAAGACATTGTACCAGCTAAGTCCGACCCGTGGCTGTTTACCCTTGGTCCTATTATCGTTGTGCTGCCAGTATTTCTGTCCTATTTGATTGTCCCTTTTGGACAGAACATTGTAATTACAAATGTCGGGACAGGTATCTTCTTGTGGATTGCTTTGTCTAGCATTCAGCCAATTGGATTGTTGATGGCTGGCTACGCATCTAATAATAAATACTCCCTCTTAGGAGGGTTGCGAGCAGCGGCGCAGTCAATTAGTTATGAAATTCCTTTGGCGCTGAGTGTGCTGGCGATCGCAATGATGTCTAATAGCCTTAGCACCGTTGACATTGT
This sequence comes from Dendronalium sp. ChiSLP03b, assembly GCF_034531165.2. NCBI lineage: Bacteria > Bacillati > Cyanobacteriota > Cyanophyceae > Nostocales > Nostocaceae > Dendronalium > Dendronalium sp. ChiSLP03b. The sequence goes on from NZ_JAVRBR020000119.1 coordinate 8,821, forward strand.
TAATCAGCAATCTGGCTATGGCATCCTTGGTTGGAACATTTGGCGACAACCGATCGGGTTCGTCATCTTTTGGATAGCCGCCCTTGCCGAATGCGAACGCTTGCCCTTCGACCTCCCCGAAGCCGAAGAAGAAATAGTAGCAGGCTATCAAACTGAGTACTCTGGGATGAAATTCGCTCTGTTTTACCTAAGTTCCTATGTCAATCTAGTACTTTCTGCCCTACTGGTAGCAGTTTTGTACCTGGGCGGTTGGGATTTTCCCATTCCCATCAGCATCGTAGCCAGTTGGCTAGGAATTAGTGAAGCAAATCCCGTCCTGCAAGTAGTTGACGCTTCTTTGGGTATCACGATGACCATACTCAAAGCCTACTTTCTGGTATTTATCGCCATCCTATTGCGCTGGACAGTACCCCGAGTTCGGATTGACCAACTGTTAGATTTAGGATGGAAGTTTTTGTTACCAGTTGGTTTGGTTAATCTTCTGTTAACCGCAGCCTTGAAACTAGCCTTTCCAGTTGCCTTTGGCGGCTAATGAAGAGTTATGAGTTATGAGTTATGAGTTTTTGATTAACTCCTAACTCCTCACTTCTAACTTTTATGACCTGAAGAGAGAGTAAAACACGATGTTAAAGTTCCTGAAACAAGTTGGTGATTACGCCAAAGAAGCAGTGCAAGCCGGTCGTTATATTGGTGAAGGGCTATCTGTCACTTTCGACCATATGCGTCGCCGTCCCGTTACTGTACAATACCCTTACGAAAAACTGATTCCTGGCGAACGGTTTCGCGGCAGAATTCACTTTGAGTTTGATAAATGTATCGCCTGTGAAGTCTGTGTTCGGGTATGTCCAATCAATCTGCCTGTAGTGGATTGGGAATTTGAGAAAGCCAACAAAAAGAAAAAGCTCAATCACTACAGCATTGACTTTGGAGTTTGTATCTTCTGCGGTAACTGTGTGGAATTTTGCCCAACTAACTGTTTATCTATGACAGAAGAATATGAGCTTTCCACTTACGATCGCCACGAATTAAACTATGACAGCGTAGCTCTTGGTCGTTTGCCCTACAAAGTCACAAATGACCCCATGGTCACGCCACTACGCGAACTAGTTTACTTACCCAAGGGTGTATTAGACCCCCACGACCTACCTGCCGACGCTCCCCGTGCTGGTGCGCGTCCAGAAGACCTTGTAGAACAAACAGAAAAATAAGTGTGATTAGTCCAGTGTCAAGAGTTCATAGTGTTTTAACTATTGACTGTTGACTGTTGACCATTGACCATTGACTGAGGACAAAAAACAGTGAATTTAGCCGAAGGAGTACAGATTGTTTCGTTTGGCATACTGGCTTTGATGATGATTGGGTCGGCCATAGGTGTAGTGGTATTCTCTAACATTGTCTATTCTGCCTTTATGCTGGGAGGCGTATTCATCAGCATCGCAGGAATGTACCTGTTGCTAAATGGTGACTTTGTAGCAGCAGCACAAGTGCTGATTTATGTTGGGGCAGTTAACGTGCTGATTTTGTTTGCCATTATGTTGGTGAACAAGCGGCAGGATTTTGCCCCATTTCCCAGTGCTAGGTTGCGGCAGATACTCACAGCCGTAGTCAGTCTTGGATTATTCGCGCTTTTGAGTACGATGGTCTTAGCCACACCTTGGGCCTACTCAACTTCTCCAGTGGCTGGTGAAAGTTCCATAGTTTTGATTGGCGAGCATTTCTTCACTGATTTCTTATTACCTTTTGAACTCGCTTCCATTTTATTGCTCATAGCGATGGTAGGAGCAATCATTTTGGCACGTCGTGAGTATCTACCAGATCGAGTTCCACCTTCTGGATTACCACAAACCCTTTTGACTTTGCCAGAACGCCCCAGAGAATTAGTATCAGCAAGCACTAAGACTGACTCAAGTGATTCTGATACCTATCGTGGTGATTCTCGTCGCGAATAGGGAATTGGGGAGATGAGGAAGACGCGGGGACGCGGGGACGCAAATACGCTGAGAATAATTATTACCTCCTGCCTTCTGCCTTCTGCCTCCTGCCTCCTGCCTTTTGACAACTGAAAACTGACAACTGACAAAAAATTCATGCAACTCCAGTACTTTTTATTACTTGCAGCAGCTTTGTTCTGTATTGGCATTTATGGCTTAATTACCAGCCGCAACGCTGTGCGGGTGCTGATGTCAATTGAATTACTGCTCAATGCTGTTAATCTGAATTTAATGGCATTTTCCAACTTCCTCGATTCAACATTAATTAAGGGTCAAGTTTTCACTGTGTTTGTGATTACTGTGGCAGCTGCTGAGGCGGCGGTAGGTTTAGCGATCGTGCTTGCCATTTATCGCAACCGTGATACCGTCGATATGGAGCAGTTTAATCTCCTGAAGTGGTAATTGCGCGTGCAACTCAAGCAGGTAATCATTGCTTATAAAGCGCGAGATTCCCAAAGCAAACGCTGGGCAGAAATCTGTGCTAAGCAGCTGGAAAATCGCGACTGCCAAGTATTGATGGGGCCTAGCGGGCCAAAAGATAACCCTTATCCGGTGTTTTTGGCTTCGGCAGGTCAACCAATTGATTTGGCTTTGGTACTCGGTGGTGATGGCACTGTTTTAACTGGTGCCAGACATTTAGCCCCAGCTGGTATCCCCATTCTGGGAGTGAATGTGGGTGGTCATCTGGGCTTCTTAACCGAGTCAGTAGAGGAATTTCAAGATACAGAGAAAGTTTGGGATCGGCTACTGGAGGATCGCTATGCTGTCCAGCGGCGGATGATGGTGCAAGCGGCGGTGTATGAAGGACATCGTACAAATTTAGAACCAGTGACTGAACGTTATCTCGCTTTGAATGAATTTTGTGTCAAACCCGCTTCTGCTGACCGGATGATCACTTCAATTTTAGAAATGGAAATTGACGGTGAAGTAGTCGATCAATATGTGGGAGATGGGTTAATTGTTTCTACTCCCACAGGTTCTACTGGTTACACTGTTTCTGCTAACGGCCCAATTATGCACGATGGTATGGAGGCGATTACCATCACTCCCATCTGTCCGATGAGTCTTTCTAGTCGCCCCCTCGTTTTACCTCCTGGTGCAGTTGTCAGCGTCTGGCCTTTAGGGGATTACGATTTGAGTACCAAGCTGTGGATGGATGGGGTATTAGCTACTTCGATTTGGCCGGGACATCGCGTTGATGTGCGGATGGCTGATTGTCGGGTTAAGTTTATTATTTTGCGGGAGAACAATTCATATTATCAAACGTTGCGAGAAAAGTTGCTCTGGGCAGGTACCAGGGTTCGCTACGCTAACAATCACCGCAATTGATTAATATTCAAGGCAGTGTTAAGGGTAATGCTCATCAATTGGTAATATGTGATATTTATCCACAAATTACTAAATTTACTCTTGAGGCTGCATCTTGATATGGGGTGTTTGCTAGTCAATCGTACTGCACGCCGTCACCCCAAAATTATGCTAGCCCCCGAATACATCCGGGGGCTTTATAACCATGTTGTGAGTTTCTTCGCTGACTGGAATTGACAGAAAAATTTATGTATGCATTAGGAAAATTCTGTATCTTATTGCCAGATTTTTTTAAAATTCAACCCCATAATAAAAGCACCATACCTCCTAAATTTCTCAGCTTCAAACCTCTACTACAAGGATATGGAATATAGTTTTCCCCATATCTCTGTGTAAATCTGTTCTCTGAAACTGCACAAATCACGCTTTGATACGTTGATGCACAATATGTTCTATTTGTGCAGCATGTAAATCCTAGTAGGATATTTTTGCACATCTAAAGTTGGAGACAGATGGAAATTTCTTATCGCAACATCAATTACCCACTTAGTCTTCCTTCGCCCTTTACAGATTTTCCCGTACTTCAAACGGACAAATATATCCTACGGCTTGCCTCAACAGTAGAAGAATTAGAATCAATTTTTCGCTTGCGATTTGAAGTTTTTAATCTGGAACTAGGCTTGGGATTATCTACTTCTAGCCTTACTCAGAAGGATTGGGATAAGTTTGATGCCGTTTGCCATCATTTGATGCTCATTTCTAAACATACGGGTAAAACGATTGGTACTTATCGGATGCAAACCTACACAATGGCTGTTCAAGGGTTAGGCTTTGATGCTGCTGATATGTTTAATCTAGATCAAATTCCGGATTCTGTATTGCAAGCGTCTGTAGAAGTTGGACGTGCATGTATAGCTAAAGAATATCGCAATATTCAGGCACTTTTATTACTCTGGGAGGGGCTAGCTAATTATCTCATTTGGAGTAGTAACAAATATTTTTTTGGTTGTGCTTCATTACTTACCCAATGTTCTAGGCAAGCTGCTTGTGCTTATCAATATTTTCAGCAGTATAAGTTGATGCATTCCAGTATTTTGATTTATCCCAATTCAGAGTATTATCTAGAAATTCCCCAAGAATATCCGGATGTATGTGATGTTGAAATACCTAATATTATCCAGGCTTATTTGAGTATCGGAGCCAAAATATGCAGCTTGCCAGCTATCGATCGCCAGTTCAAAACTATTGATTTTTTAACTATATCTAATATTGAAGACTTTACGAGATGATATTCTCCTATTTATCTTGTAAAGTAACGCATTTTTTCTCATTGGTTTCTCAGAGTAGCACGACTTTAAGCTATGCGATCGCGCGGACAGTCTTTTAAGCTATCAATCCGGGAACGATTTACGGGAATTTCAATGAGTATAGAGAAGACAAGTGCGCTGAACGCCAGCAGGTGCAGAACAAAACTAGCCGCGTGGGAGTACTCCCATTGCTCTCGCAGCCGCATCCAATCCGTAGGCAGGGATTCGAGTGTAGAGTTGCGAAACACAATATTTGCAGGCTCAGTAAATAGGTAGAAAACAACAGGAAAAGCTAGCAATAGACAGACTGTTGCTGTCAAAGTCAGATAAAAGACCTGGCGACGCTTACGTACAAGAAACGATAACACAGCCGTCGTGAGGATTGCGCCCAATGTCATGAATGCACCAATACCTGGCCCTCCGAATTGCTGATACAGGGAATTTTGAACTGTCACATAGAGCGACCCATCGTAATTCATTTTCGCTGACAACTCCAACACATGGCAAAAGGTCATTCCCATCAGAAGTGCAGTGAGAATAATCGTTGTGAAGCGCCACATTCTGAGAAACATTGCCGTCCTCCAAGTAAAGCTGAGTGCGGTATGGTATGTGTGAAGTGCGTAGATGACTATAGCAAACGGTACAATTAATATTCGTAACTTGTTGTCGCAACATATGGTATCGGTCTGACGTTAGAAAGTTAGTTCGCGATTAAATCAGCCTGAAGTTTTAATTCCCTATTGCATAGGTCAATTTCAGAATTTTGGGATTTTACTAGCTTGCAGTATCTAACCAGACTGTGACAAATTATTTTTCAGGCTTAATAATAGTAAAGTATTTTTCGCCAACTTCTAAAGTAGGGCTGTCAATGGCGCGATCGCACCTCATCCAGATGCTTAATTCGACTGGGTGATTTTGAACCACTTTTTGAGAAAACTGGGTATGTCAAATTAGTAAAGGATGTATATTTTCTTGAACAAGCTAACTCAAAAACTGCCTGTATCAAGCATTGTTCTGTGTCTTGAAAAGTTGCTACTTTTGCGCTTTACCCAAGACCGCACTTTTCGCTATGTCTGAATTACGAATTATGAATTATTATGCGGCATCTCACACTCATTCCGAGTTGGTTGCGGTTTTTGATTGTTGTTTTATTGGTAATGGGCATATTGTTTCGCTTTTGTAACTTAGATGGCAAAGTTTACTCAGGTGATGAAACTTATACGTCATTACGGATTTCTGGTTACACAGTAGATGAAGTTAAGCAGCAAATATTTGATGGCAGTGTAATTAGTCAAGAAAGTTTTACCAAGTTCCAAAGTCCTAATTTGGACACAGGTGTTAGCGAGACAATTATGTCTATGGTGAAAGAAGACCCCCAGCACCCACCGCTTTATTATCTAATAGTTAGATTTTGGGTAGAAATTTTTGGTAACTCAGTAACGGTCATTAGGAGTTTATCTGCTTTCATTAGCTTGTTGGTTTTTCCTTGTATTTATTGGCTATGCCGAGAATTATTTGATGTGCCGTTATCGCTACCTGGTGTTGCGATCGCACTGATGGCAGTCTCTCCTATTCAACTCATATATGCTCAAGAAGCACGAGAATATATTCTTTGGTTAGTCACGATAATTATATCTAGTGCTTCACTACTGCAAGCAATCCGCCTAGAATCAAAAGATAAAAATGAGTTAGAAAAAAGACAGCAATCACCAGACCGTTTTACCACCTGGGGAATTTATACAGTAACTTTGGCAGTCAGTCTTTATACATGTTTGTGGAGTGGATTTGTTGCAGTCGCTCATGGAATTTATGTCATTACAACTGCAAGATTTCAACTGACTGAAACTGTCAGAGCTTATCTTTTAGCGTCTGTTATGGGGTTTGTAGCCTTCATGCCTTGGATGGCGATTTTGGTGGCTGACTTTTTTCAATTTCTGATTTCAGCAGATGGAACAACAACGCAGCTATCTCAGATGCCTTTAATTCCATTTTGGTTAATGCAAATCAGCCGGATTTTTTTTGATTTAGATTTGAGCTTAAAAAAGCCTGTAGGATATTTAATCTCACCAATTTTTTTAACTTTGGTGGGATATGCAATTTATTTTCTTTGTCGAACCACTAATTACAAAGTTTGGTTATTTATTGTGGCATTGATTATAGTACCAGCACTACCATTAATACTTCCTGATTTAATTTCTGGGGGTATACGCTCAAATCCTGAGCCATATTTAATGCCATCTTATTTAGGTATTCAACTAGCTGTTACTTACCTGTTAGCTACACAATCATATAATAAAAACTTATCATGCCGCAGCATGTGGTACATGATTGTGGCGCTAGTAATTATTTGTGGACTGGTTTCTTGTAGGGTTAGTTACCAAGCAGAGACTTGGTGGAGTAAGGGAGTGAGTTATGGTAATCTACAAGTTGCTAAAATTATCAATCAGGCTGAACGCCCACTTTTGATTAGTAATTCTGTGGGTATTAATTATGGTAACGTCTTTTCTTTAAGCTATCTTGTGCAGCCAAAAGTGCGATTTCAGTTGGTGCAAAATCAAAGTATTCCTAACATTCCTAATAGCTTCACTGATGTTTTTATCTTAAATCCTGCAAAGAGATGGCACAAGCAAATAGCAACAAAGTATAAGTCTCAAATAAATATTGTTTACAAGGATAGCTATTATTCACTCTGGAAATTAGCACAACCTCGTACCTCGCGCCAACGTGTTATACCAATTCGTAATTCGTAATTCGTAATTCGTAATTCGTAATTCGTAATTAAGAAAGTCCCATTTAGTCTGGGTTTCTGGGTTTGGATCTGTATCATTATTTTTGGGAAATGGTGTTAGTCCACGCCGTAATCGATTACCCAGTAGTTGACAGCAAATAACTCAAAAAGAGTAGCGGTCTATCGCAAAACTTTTGATAGGTTTGTAGTGAGTTAGCGGGATCTTGCAGGTTTCCACGCCACTTGCCTTAAACACATTTAACCTAGGGAACGATGGAGAAAGATTTATTTTTGGGATTCCCCTTAAAAGTATTGCACCCGTGCATCTAAACCGTTTGAGCGTAACATGTTAGAGACTCTTTCAGCGGCTATGCGATCGCCAAATTCTCCAGCATTGACATAATTCCCTAACCGAGAATTTTCTGGAAAAGCAAAAGGTACATACACACGTACTCTGTTGAGAGTATCGTTATTATTAACAGGCACTACAACTACATAGCGATTGTTACCCGTAGTATTACTGGCACTTGAAGTGTTTAAGCCTAATGTTTGCCAAGTCTGACCATTTACTGTGCCTGTGGCATTGAGACTGTTAGATTGTTGGAATGCGATTACACTTGTTCTTGTGTATTCGTCGAAATAACCATCAGGGCTGCCATTAAAGAAGCCATATTGCGATAATCGCTCTTGGACTGCTCTGACATTCTCTCCCTTGTCGCCTACTGTGAGAAAATCTCTGGTTGGTTGAGTAGCATATCTACTTCCCCAGACTCTGCGTACTGTCTCTAAGACTTGTACATTGGCACTGCCATCAGCATATATGCCATTACTTCGCTGGAATCGAGCGATCGCATCCCTTGTCAAAGGCCCAACAGTACCAGTAGGATTAGTCTTAAAGTAGCCCAAATCTCGCAGATATTGTTGTAAATCTTTCACTTGCTGCGTCGAGAGACTACTTCTGTTGGGAAATGGAGAGTTACCTAATAGTGCATCCCAAGTTTTTTGATTGGCAATTCCAGTTGCAGGTATGCCAGCATTTCGCTGGAATGCAATCACAGAGTCTTTGGTAATGCGTTTAAAATTACCAGTGGGATTAGGACTAAAGTAGCCTAACTGCTTTAAACGCTGTTGTAGCTTTGTTACTGCTGGCCCGGTGCTACCTTCTTTGAGAACTGGATACTCACCACCTACACCAAGGCGACTCGATATTACTTGTTGAGTTCTGGTACTGACAATACCATCAGCGCTAATTCCAGCAGCTCGCTGGAATCGGATTACTGCTTGCTGAGTTTCTGAACCAAAATAGCCTGTGTTCGGGCCGTTAAAATATCGTAACCGCCCCAAATCTTGTTGTAGCTTCGAGACTGCCGAACCTCTGCTACCAAGTCGCAATCCGCCACTCGTATTCCTACTAGGGATGCGACTCTGGCAGGCTTGTTGTAAAGCTTGTTGAGTACCACTACCTACAATTCCATCAGCAGTTAGTCTTTTGGCTTGCTGGAACCTAATTACAGAACTCCGAGTTAAGGTAGCAAATTTGCCTGTGACAGGGCCGTTAAAGTAACCTAACTTTTTTAAACATCTCTGAGTCTTTGCAACTTCCGAACCATTACTTCCTTCTTTTTGAAGTGCTAAAGCTTGTCCAGCGATACTTAAGATTCCAATCGTTAGTGCCACAGGCAAAAGCCTCATCATAGCGGCGCTAGAAAGCTTTTTCCACTGCCAAAATTTGAAATTCACTCTAATGGGAACAATTTCGATATTTTCAGATGCTTCGTAAACTGAGGCGAGGTGAAGATGAATAATGGCTTCCATAATTTTTGCAGCAATGTTTGGGCGATCGAAATTTGTTGTTGCACTATTTACCAGACACAGAACTTTGCTAACTTTTTTATGTCAGCGAATCGCTGAAAACCTTTATTTAAGTTTTGAGGTAGTTAAACCACTCTTCCTGCTCTGGTTAAGTAGCTATCTCCTCGTGATTTCACTTGATTGCTTCAAGCTGTAACCACAAAAGAATATACCACTTTCTCTGTGTTTCTATTGTGATATTTGTTTTAATTTTAAGTAATTATTTAGTATTTTTAAGTAAAAATATTTACTTTGATTGGAGAAATTTTCCAATAAATATTAGGTAATATTTAAAATGAAATTTATACTTAGTAAAATTTGTATAAATACAGACTTAATATGTCTAAATCTCTGAATGACCTAGTCATTACTCCAGACGATCCTGAAGGCTTTGAAGTAAACTGCCTCATCGCTCGAATGTATCAGGAACCGCACAAATATTTGGTTATCGCTAATTGTATTTGGAAACAGGTATCCGACAACCTGCGGCAATTCAGCTGTATGAAGCAGCAGGTTATCAACGGATTGCACTTTATGGGCGGTATGTAGGCAATTTGCTGAGTGTTTGCTTTGCAAAACAGATTTTAGAATAGTCCCCGATCGCAAAAATCGTTTGATTAATTTTGCAGGCTTTAAAATTCTCCGCGTCCCCGCGTCTTTGTGTCAGCTTTAACCGCTCAAAACTTTTGCGACAGACCAGTAGTAAGGTGTGTTGCTACAAACTGACAGTAAATTTTGCTCTGCCTCCTTGACGGTAGAAAGAGTATTACTTGAAGGAATAGTTAATGCAATAAGAATTTTACGATTTATTACTGTGAGAATAAAAATTCAAAATGCAGAGTCTAGATTTTGCTCGTGTTGCTGATTATTCGTCATCTCGTTGAGTATTACCTACTTTTACCCAACCTTCTTGTTTGCTACCTTCTACACGAATTTTTTGCCAGGCTTTATCTTGGCTTTCTTCCAAGACGATAATCTTTTGATTAAAACCAACGCCGCCGATACGTTCAGCATCTTGGTTGGGTTCCGATCGCAAACTCAAGCCTTGAGACCAAGTAACACGTCCTCGATAAGCTCCTGGTGGCAATTCCGTAGGAGATTCTGTAGGGGAGGCAGAGGGAGTTGCACTAGGAGAAGGTGTAGGCTCTTTGGATGAAGTAGGCGAACTTTCTGTATCAGTCGCTTTGGGTGATTTAGTTTGCAAAGAGGGGCTATCGTTAGCAAAAATTGGTTTTGCAGGAGGAATAGCAGTTCTATTCATGAAATAGAGTGCAACTGCAACGCCGCTACCGATTAAAACAGCCAGCGCCAAGAAAAAGCCTAGTATAAATTTTAGTAAACCTGAAAGCATAGTTAAGACCCGATCGCCAATAGTCAATAGTTAATAGTCAATCGTCAATTGTGAATCGTCAATGGTTAGTTGTTAGTAATAGAGACGCGATTAATCGCGTCTGTACAGAAGTTAAGAGTCAGAGGTCAGTTGTAATTTTTCTCCCCTAGCTTTCTCTACTCTCTTATCCTGCTAATTATATTTATTGCAACTGCCGCTGAATGCGATCGCTTAAAGGACTGTGTTTTGAGGCTAAACGCGCTCTCCCAGCCGCAGCCCATTCTTGTAGTTGCTGAATTTGCTCTACAGCAGTTCTTGCTAGGGGTATGATTTGACTGGCAGCTTCTAAAATGTCGTCGGTGGTAAAATCTCGGTTTTGGCTAAATCCAATATGCATCGCTTCAATTAAAGTTTGCTCAATCTCTGCGCCAGAAAAATCGGGGGTTTCGTATGCTAGCCTGTCGATGTCATAAATCTTCAAGTTATGAGGGCGCAATCGGGATAAATGAACGTTGAAAATTGCTTTTCTCTCTTCTTGAGTCGGCAAACCCACAAAGAAAATTTCATCAAAGCGTCCCTTGCGGAGCATTTCCGGTGGTAGCGCTTGGATGTCATTAGCAGTGGCAACAACAAACACGGGTGAGGTTTTTTCGGCTAACCAAGTAATAAATGTACCAAATACGCGACTAGTAGTGCCTGCGTCACCTTTGCTACCAAGTCCGGAAAAAGCTTTATCTATTTCGTCTATCCACAGAACACAGGGGGCAAGAGCTTCAGCTACTTGGATCATTTGGCGAGTGCGGGATTCAGATTCACCCACTAATCCACCAAATAACCGCCCTACATCCAATCTTAGCAGGGGTAAATGCCAGTGATGGGCGATCGCTTTGGCTGTTAATGATTTACCAGTCCCTTGAATACCCACCAACATTAAGCCACGGGGATGCGGTAATCCATACTGACGCGCCCGCTCAGTAAATGAGCCTCCCCGGCGGATCAGCCAGTCTTTAAGGTTATCTAATCCCCCAATGTCAGAAATTTGCTCGGTAGCAGGGTAAAAATCGAGAATTTGAGTTTGGCGGATTGTTTGGCGTTTTTCTTCTAGCACTAAATCTACATCTTCTGGTTGGATTTCGCCGTGACTGGCGATCGCCCTAGCCAAAACTCGACGAATCCGCTCCATAGAAAGCCCTTGACAAGAGCGTACCAAGTCATCTAAAACTTTGCCAGAAAGAGAGTTACCAGTGCTTTGTAGTAAACGTTCCACCTCCGTTTTAATTTCTGGGGCGGCGGGTAAGGGAAACTCGACAACCGTTAAAACTTCAGTTAAGTCGTCAGGAATGGCAATGCGTGGCGACAGCAACACAATATTTTTCGGTTGTGACTTGAGGAGTCGGGCGAGATTGCGGAGTTTGCGAGCGATCGCCACATCTTCTAAAAAGCGATGATAGTCGCGTAGAATCAAAACTGCTGGCGCTGAGGCTGGTAATTTTTCTAAGAATTCCAAAGCTTGCAGGGGATTACGTCGCCCAAATCCTGCATCATTGGGATTACCTTGATAGCCATCGACAAAATCCCAAGTATAGACTGGACGATTACCTTGATTTGCCGCTTCTTCCCGGATAGCTGCTTCTAAGCGTTCTTCTTCATAGGTAGGAATATAAATCAAAGGATACCGGGCACGTAGCAGCAGTTTAAACTCGTCGCGGAAGGTCATGAATTTACTCCTATCAATCTGACGAACTCAGGCATTTTAAAAATTAAAAAGCAAACAAAAAAGTTTTTCGAGTTAAATTACTGTACTAATCTCTACTGTCTCTATTAAACCTCTTGCCAAAGTCATTAATTCGGTTAGTAAAAAGCAGAAGTCATTCTCTGCGTCCCTGCGTCCCCCCATCCTCTCCCGATGAGCGATCGCTTCTAAAATAGAAGAATGCTCTCAAATCAAACTCAACTATTACGATTGTCTCAAGGACAGCTGAACTTACTTGAAGCTTGTCCGCGTAAATTCCAACACACCTACTTAGAGCAACTCAGTTCTCCGTTAAATCCGGAACATGAGGAACGGCAAACTTTGGGTAGTCGCTTTCACTTGCTGATGCAGCAGCGAGAAATGGGTTTGCCAATTGATAGTTTTTTAGAAGCAGATGCTCAACTACAAAGCTGGATGGCAGGTTTTGCCAATGCAGCCCCAGAAATTTTAACACCTGCGGATAATCAAACTTTCCGTGAAAGCGAACACTACCGAACCCTGCAAGTTCAAGACTATTTGCTCGTGGTTGTCTATGATTTATTGATTGCAGATAAACAGCAAGCGCAAATTATTGACTGGAAAACTTATCCTAAACCCCCAAGCAAACGCAAGTTAGAACAGAACTGGCAAACGCGTCTTTATATGTTTTTGTTGGCTGAAACTAGTGAATACTTGCCAGAAAATATTTCTATGACTTATTGGTTTGTCCAGTCTCAAGGCAAACCAGAAAATATTAAATTTAATTACAATACTGCCCAGCACCAGCAAATAGATAAAAAACTTCAGAAACTTCTAAATCAGTTAACTATTTGGCTAGAAGGCTATCAAAAAAACCAGCCATTTCCCCAGGTGAGAGATGGCAGCAAAGTCTGTGATTATTGTCAATTCGCCCCACGATGCGATCGCACACAAGCTACTGAAGAAATTGCGAATAATTCGTTGCCAAATATTGACAATATTCAAGAGGTATCACTTTGATATTCGATGAATATCGATTATAGTAAGTAACAACTCAGGTAGAAATTGTATTTTGTAATAAATGCTATGTCTTGCAAGTGAAATTACATATATACACATAGCTTGCAAATATATTGTATATTAAAATAATACAGTTAATTTATATGTGTAACTGAAAAGTTGCCATTAAATAATAAATACAGCCAATATATATTTGTAAAAATTTACAAACAAATATATTATTTATACTAAGTATGCTAGATAGTTCTATTGGATTCTTCGAGAAGCTGCTAGGGGGAGTAATTCTAGCACCAGTAAAAGATAAGATTGGTAATTATCTCAACCAGAGAAATGTGGAACGTAAGATAGGCGAATGTGCTGATGTTGCAGGACAACTGCTAGATAATTACTTTCAAAGTGAAAAGTTAACTAAAATTCGAGTAGAATTAGTTCTTTACGAAGTCCAACAAGCAATTAATGTATCCCAAATAAATGCTGAACTGCTTGCATCGGCATCGCTGAAACCAGAAAAACTAGTTAACCAAATTTTAGAAAAATATCCTGTTCCTCAATCCATAAAAGAAGAAGGGTTAGAGTTTCCGTTTGAAAACGCTCTTCAGGTATCGGCAGAAAGACTCTGTGAAGTTGCATTGAGTTTTGCTGATTGGGAAAAAGAAGGTTGGAAACGAAACTTTGACGGAATCGACAAGATTTTAGAAAAATTGAACGAAATTATTGATAAAATTGGAAGTGGTGGAGAAGGCTATGACGAAACATTTGAGAATCAATATTACAGGTCATACCTATTACGAAAACTTGCAAGGATAGATGCTTCTACCTTACGAGCATCTTCTAGTGTTTCTCTAGATTTAACGACAGTTTTTGTAGAGCCTGATGTTATTAGTATAAGTAAATTATTCCAAGGACAAGAAACTAAAGCTCAACAAATTGAGTGTTTGATTTCGCTTGAAGACGAAAGACAGAATTTCATATCCCCTGAAGAAAGTAAAGATAAGAGAGTACCAGCAGAAACATTTATCCCAGAACACAAAAAATGTGCAATTGTAGGTTTGCCAGGGAGTGGAAAAACGACTCTATTACAACATCTTCTTTTGGTTGCTGCGAATCGTGACATTTTATTTTGTGAAACCAAGGGTGTAGTACCTGTTCTTGTGAAAATACGAGAGTTAGATTTCAACAACTTACCAGGAGCAGATAAGTTGCTACAAGCTGCTGAAGGTAATCAAGTATTATCTGATAAGTGTCCTGGTTTTTTGGAACGTCAGTTAGAAGCAGGTAGAGTTCTGCTTTTAATTGATGGACTTGATGAAGTCATACCAGAAAAGCGTCAAGCAGTAATGGCATGGATAACAGCTTTTGTAGAAATGTATCCGAATTCGAGATATGTCATTTCTTCAAGACCTGCTGGCTATCAATCAGAAGAATTTCAAAAGCTAGGTTTCACCGAAGTCACACTCTGTAACTTCACCTCAGACCAAATTCGTAAATATGTTCAACGTTGGACAACAGCTATTGAACTATCTGAAAGTAAATCTCCAGAAGAAATTGAGCAAGCAAGTACTGAAAGTGCTGACGCACTTGTTGAAAGCGCTCAAAGTAACCCTTATGTCCGACGAATTGCTGCAAACCCTCTAATGCTGTCCACACTTTGCTTGGTGCAAAAGTATGAAGGTGGCAAATTACCTAATCGTCGAGTAGTTTTGTACCAAAGGTGCGTTGAAGGCTTACTATTTCATTGGGATCAAAAACGAGGTCTTCCAGAAGCTATCTTAGGATTGCCACTTCCTCGCAAGATGTTACTGCTACGTCGGTTAGCTATTGAAATGCAAGTTGAAGGTGTAGCTGAGATTGAAGAAAGCAAGATTGAGCAATCTTTTATAAATTCCCTTGATGAAGTTGGCGAAAAAGCAGATGTGAAGCAAATACTAGCAAATATTCGGGATAGAAGCGGATTGTTAGTAGAACGCAGACCAAATATTTATGGCTTTTCTCACTTAACATTTCAAGAATATCTAGCTGCACTTTCCATTAAGGAAGGAGACTATAAAGAGGAAGGTAAAAACTACGATCGCTTTTTTCTCTTTTCTAAGTGGTCAAATCCTCAATGGTCAGAGGTTATAGCTCTTTATGCTGGAGTTGCTTCAAAAGATTCAGTAGAAAGTATTTTAAAAACACTGATTCAAACCAAGAATCCAAAAGCTGTGATCTTAGCAGGAAATTGTTTAGCTGCTGCTGAAAATCCTGGATTAGTAATTCAAAAAGAAGTGATCAATGAGCTTTTATCCTTATCTGAAATAATAGAAAATTCCGAAACAACAATTGCCAAAATAGATAGTATTCTTAATACTCTCAATAAACAAATTGTAATGACACAGGCATTAGCAGCACTGAGTAATTTGGAAGTTGTTCACTCCCTAGTTTTCTTATATGGACATAAGAATAGTAGCTGTGTAGAGAGGTTATTAAAAGTAGGAGTAAGGATACTAACAGGAGAGCAAAAACCTGCTAGATGGGATTACTTTGTATCTTTAATTTTATTAGAAATAAAACACTATGATGCAGCCGATGCTCTTGGTAAACTCGCAGATATAGCAGTACAAAAGTCTTATTCAGATAGCAGTTTAGGCGTTTTATCTGGTTTTTGGGATAGCAACTTTTGGAGATTTTTTACAGTAGAATTAACACAACTACCTGGAATTTTAAATTTTTTCAATGAAGAATCCGCACTAGAAACTCATATCAATTTGTGTAAGTTTATTGCTGTAGTAACCTCAGAAAATTTTTTTAGTAAACTAGTGCAACAAGAAAAAGTTAACAGTTTATTTTTCGATCTTCCCTTTTGGCGTACTAGAAGTAATGTAGCGTTCAATATGCTGATTAAAAAAATTGAATATTTAGAACAACACGATGACCATAGCCTGAAAGAACACGCAAAACAGGCAAGTACCAACTTGTGTTGGTGTATATCACAGATGGAAAGATTGAGGCAATCTTCCGAGCAAAAAACTGATAAAGAAGAATAGACAGAAGAGTGAAGCTTTACTTTAAATTAATACTATTCATTTTTTAGTTTTGCACTTTCTAAAGTCAGTCATACATAAAAAATTAATAGATAAAATAAATTTTTATAAACTGAGCTTGTATAGTGGATTGCATCTGAATTAAATACACGGTTGGGGTAGCACAGCTGTGCTACCTTACGATGGTCTCTATTCTACCCAGTTGAAAATTGCTATATCGGTATCGCTAGAATTCAAGAAACATCTATATACAAGAATCACAACTTCCATAGTTATGAAAACCTTTGATGAAAGCGACGCGATTTACGTCCGCGAATTAGGAATAGATGACATTGCTCCTGTTTACCACTTAGGAGAAGATTTATTTACCAGCGATTTATACCCTTATTTATACCGTACCTGGGATGAATGGGAAGTAATTGGACTTTACAACACAGACCCAGAATATTGTTTGGTTGCCGAAACAAATGGAGACTTAGCAGGATTCATTTTAGGCACGATTATCACTAAAGCATCTTGGACTTATGGATATATTTTGTGGCTAGGAGTGAGTCCCAGGTTTCAGCGCCAGGGTGTAGCAGATAAGCTAGTTGATAAAGTCGTAGCCCGCATGATTGAAGATGGGGCGCGGTTTATGTTGGTAGATACTGACCCCACTAATATCCCAGCGGTGAAGTTTTTTAATCGTAAAGGTTTTGGTAATATCCGCCAGCATATTTTCTTGTCGATGAATTTAAGTAAGCACGAATATTATGGCAGACTAATTGATTACGAACACCAAAAAGCTGAAAGAGCAGGTTATAGGCGATCGCGTCCTGCAATTCGCGCCCGCAAACCTGATAGTGTAGCAAATAAAGTAATCCTCAATCCCCTGGTGATAGACTCTCAGACAACTGAAGACCAATCCCCGATTTAATACTTAAAAGTTAGGAGTTAGGAGTTAGGAATTAAAACTCTTAACTCCTAACCTCCAATTCTTAACTTCTAACTTAATATGCCAGAACAACAGTGGATTCTAACAGCAACTGAACAACCGCCTACTTGGTTTATCCAAGCCGTCAAACAGTATACACCTGCATCAAGTGGATTGTATGCAGCACAATTGTTGTGGCAACGAGGAATTAAAGATAAATCAGAATTAGCGGCTTTTATCAACTATAAAGCTTATCAACCGACGAGTCCCTTTGAGTTTGGGCAAGAAATGTTTCAGGCAGTGGAACGGTTGCAAACAGCACGTAATGCTGGTGAAAAAATTGCTATTTGGGGAGACTTTGACGCTGATGGCATCACATCTACTGCTGTATTGTGGGATGGCTTGGGGCAGTTTTTCGGACAAAATACGCTCTTAGTTTATTACATTCCTAATCGCCTCACACAATCCCACGGTCTTAATAATTCAGGGATTGACAATTTAGCAAAACAAGATTGTAAGTTAATAGTCACTTGCGACACAGGTAGCACCAATATTAATGAAATTATCTATGCCAAACAGCTAGGTATAGATGTAATAGTTACAGACCACCACACCTTACCTGAAGAACGCCCGCCAGTTACAGCGATTATTAATCCTCGCTATCTACCAAAGGAACATCAGCTGTTTCATCTTTCTGGGGTGGCCGTGGCTTACAAGTTAGTGGAAGCCCTTTATCAAACTTTGCCTGATGTTCCCCAAGACCCTTTAGAAAATTTATTAGATTTAGTAGCAGTCGGGTTAATTGCCGACTTAGTACAGCTAAGTGGAGATTGCCGCTATTTAGCGCAGTTGGGAATTCAACGACTACAAGAAGATTTTAAACAGCCAGCAACAGCACGACGACGACCAGGGGTTGGGCGATTATTGGAATTGTGTCAGAAAAGCGGCGATCGCCCTACAGATATTTCCTTCGGTTTGGGGCCGCGAATTAACGCCGTCAGCCGCATCCAAGGCGATGCTAGCTTTTGTGTAGAACTGTTGACCAGTCGGGATGCCAAACGTTGCAATGAATTAGCTGAAGTTACAGAACTCGCCAATACCCGCCGCAAATCTTTACAAAAAGATGTGCAAGCGCAAGTAGCCCAAAAACTAACCCAATTAGACTTATCAACTACCAGCGTCATTGTTTTAGTAGACCCCCAATGGCCCGCAGGCGTGTTAGGCTTAGTCGCCGGACAAGTAGCACAAGAAACAGGTCGCCCTACCATCCTGTTGAGTACCGAGGGAGTAGGGACTGAGGACTGGGGACTGGGGACTGGGCAAGACTCTTCCCAATCCCTAATCCCTAATCCCCAATCCCTCGCCCGTGGTTCCGCCCGTTCAATCAATTCTGTCGATTTATACCAATTGGTGAAAGACCAAGCACATCTGTTGCATCGCTTTGGCGGACATCCCTTTGCGGCAGGTTTGAGTTTGCCAGTGGAGAATATTCCTTTATTTACACAAGCGATTAATCAACAGTTACGGCAATCTTTAGGCAGTACAAATTTGATGCCAACCGTAAAAGCAGACTTGACGGTGACAGTAGCAGACTTAGGCAAAGAATTATTTTTGGAATTGAAACTTTTAGAACCTTGTGGTATGGGAAATCCCGTCCCGAAACTCCTAATTCAAAACTGCTGGTTTGAAAATTCTTGGCATCGCAATCAGCAAGATTGGCAGGGGAAAAAAGTGCAGTATATTAAAACCGAGTTTGATATTCGGGATGATTCCACCAAAAGTCCCTTTCCCGGTATTTGGTGGGGACATTATAAAGATGAATTGCCCATAGGAAAATGTGATTGCATAGTAGAACTCGACTATAACACCTTCAAAAAACGCTATGAAATCAGATTAATTGCCGTCCGTCCCAGCGCTAACTCAGAACTGACAACTCACCACTCAGCACTCATCCTTGACTGGCGAGACTTTCCTTGTGAAAAACACTCAGAACTGACAAAGCAATCAGCACTCATTCTGGAAGATTGTCCCACTAGCTGGGATGATTTACGTGGATGGTTAAGACGATCGCTTTACAATCAGCAACAATTAGCGATCGCCTGGTCTAAACCCAATCATCAACCACCAAAAGAAATTTGGCAAACTTTGGTTGGCATTGCCAAATTTCTCAGTCGTACAAATCAACCAGTTACCCGCCTACAACTTTTACAAAAACTCCACATACGCGAGCAAAGCTTATTTTTAGGAATTAAAGCTTTAAAATATTGGGGATTCACAGTCAAAAGACAAGACAGTTCTTTGCAAATCACTTGGAATCCCAGCAGCGTCTCCGAAATTAAGGCCGATACAGCTGTTGCACAGTTTTTAGCTGCCGTCAGCGAAGAACAATTTCAGCAAAAGTACTTTGCCGAAGTACCTTTATCTACTATTGTTGCGATAATTAATCACTCTTTTGTTACCTTCGGGACAGAAAAATAGAGAGAAGATTAACTAGCAACAGAGAAACGAATTGCAGAAGCTAGAAAACCATTCATTAATTTTGGCAAGTCGGGAGATGGAAGAATCATTGCAGACAATAGCCCAAGATTTAGAGATGCCTTACTCCACTGTAAAAACTTATGTAAAATTAACTCGTCGGGCATTTAAGTAGGTGGAATAAGGAAGAAATAGTAATAGTTGCGTTTAGTTTTTTATTTTTATCATAGTCTTCTTTCAACTATCAACATCCGTCGATAAGATAACCAGCCACCTACAACCATTACTAAAGCAAAAACTAATAAAAACCAAAAGTGCGATTCGATATTACTAATGTTTTCTCCCTTGGCTGAAACTCCTACCAAAGCGATATTCATGTGATAAATTGGGTTAAATTTGGCAATATTAAGTAGTGTTTGGGGAAATAATGAACTAGGTAAAAATGCCCCACCTAGAATTAATAAGGGAACTCCAAAAGCTGCTACCAGCGCGTTAACATCTTCGATACGACGAGCCAATTGTGTACCTAAAATAAAGCCTAAGCCTACATAGGCAACGATACTCATTAAAATAATTGTAAATCCTAACAAGATAGAACCTTGAAAACTAGCTCCCCAAAATGCAGCAATGGTATAAACCAACAGTGTCTGTCCCATACCAATGCAGCTATGAGCAAGAAAAATTCCTAAAAAATATGATGTGCCACTTAAGGGAGAAATAAAAAGGCGTTTGAGGGTTTGCTGTTCTCTTTCTGCAACTACAGTTGCCACACTACCGCCCAAGCAGCTAAAAAATAATGCAGCACCTACTAATGTTGAAGGTGCTGCATATTCAAAAGCAACAGACGTTGATAATTTTGCTCGTTCTGCCAAAATAAATCCGCTGAGGATTAACACTGAGATTGGGAAAATACACCAAAAAATCAGGCTGCGCCTGCGACGCAACAGTTCAATTAAAATGCGCTGAGTTACAGCTATAGTTTCACGCCAATATTTCATCTTTAATAGTTATTAGTCAGCGATCGGTATTTATTCTCCTTGTCCCCGCGTCCTGCTGCCTCCTATTTATCAAAATCGCTGACCAGTGGTAACTTCAAATCTAACTTCTCCTCGATCGCTAATTCCCAAGTCACCCCGAATTAGCCCCAAGGGTGATTTTGCTCGCACTCCTACGCCGTAGCCAAAGCCACTCCCTGGTTTGCCTCGCAGTTCACCCGGTTCTCCTAGTACTGTTTTTCCAGACCCGAAATCTGAGGCGAAGTCAGTGAAGATAACTCCTCCTAACCACTGACGAATTGGAAAACGATATTCTACAGAAGCTAAACCATAATTACGACCACTGGCAACTTTCCCAGAACCGTAACCTCTGACAGAATTTAATCCTCCGATTTCAAAGGCATCAGCCGGTGGAAACTCTCCAATAGTTGTGCCAAGTTGCAAATTTATAGCTAACATTTCTGGGTTATCAGAAGACTGTTCTTTACCTATCAAACTGACTGGTACATACTGGATATAATTTCCCTGTACTCTATTGCTGAAAATATTGCCCAGTCCGATGGGAATTGTCTGTTCAGTACTCAGGGTTATGATTGAGCCTTGAGTTGGATTTTGACGACGATCGCGCTCATCTTTAGATATAGCAAAGGATACTGTAAATAAGTCATCAATGCCAGTACCGCTAACAGAAAGGGGATTGCCTAATCTATCGACTCGTGCAACATTGTAATCGCGATCGCGCAGACTAATCCTAGTGTAGTTCAGACCTAAAGCTGTATCCCAATCATCTAAAGCGCCTAAAACTGCCACAGAACCACCAAATCTTCCCTCTCGCACTCGATCGCCGTTAGCTAGTTTGATATCTTCGTTGAAGGTTTGGGATAAATCACGCGTGCGAAAAGCTTTGATGCTATAACCTAAGCGGTCTGGTTCTCCAGGACGATATGGGCTAGTAAACTGAGTGTTATATTCAATACCTTTACCGCCTAACTGAAGATTTATACTTAGTCGGTCGTTAAGACCGCTGATATTTGCATCTTCATAACCCACCTTAGCGTAAAGTCCAATGTCTTCACTAGTACCACCTCCGAAGCTCAGGGAGGGGAAGCGACGCTCTTTAATTTCATAGATGATATTAACACCGGAGGCATCTTCTTCAAAGAAACCTTTGACTTCATCAAATGACTCTAATCTCCTCAGTCGTTGCAAGTCTTTCTGAAGTGCATCTTCACGGAATACCTGACCCGATTGAAGTTTTAGCAGACCAATAATAAACTTTTTTTGGGTACGTGCCTCAATTGGTTGACCTTTGTCATCAACTGACTTGCCTTTATCGTTAATAAAAAGAATTTGGATATCTTTAATAATTCGTTGGGAGAAATCAACAGTCTGGGTATTTTCGACTGTGGGTATTTCTACCGCAGTTGGTCTGATGTAATCACCATATTTGGCATACCCCCACGATCCTACACCACTAGCCTCATCTTGAGTAGAAGCTTGGAAGTCTGCACGCGCTTCTTGATTTTCCCCACACACCAACACCGCCATTGTCAAAACTAGAGCTATTTGAACACGCATATTGAAAACCTGCTAGTGTTATCAAGTTTACACAAGTATCAGTGCAAACATAACCAGCCCCAACCGCGATCGCAGCAATGCTCAATTGTACAAATATTTTGTAGTTTGTCGTTCGCTGACTTTGGCAGTTGTGAGTCAGTGTGGTCTTCTCCCAAGGGGAGACGCTAAAAGCGATGGGGGTTTCCCCTATGAACAACTGACGTTAGCGTAGCGGTAGCGATGTTAGGAGCGTCACCCGTACTGCTAAAGCAGAACCCGCAGGGTAGGGTCAGTTGTTATTAGTCTCCCTCATCTCCCCCTACTCTCCACTCTTGCTTTGTTGCCGAAAGAAGTCTCTATTCGCAGTTAATTATTAAATAATATATTGGATTGTCAAATAATTTTCTAATTTATTAACTCATATTTGGCAGATGTATTTATCTTGAAATGAAAACGTCTACTACGAAAGTAGAAATTTAATATATCTATCTTGAAAATAGAGAGCAGGTAATAACTAAAGATAAAGCGTGAAATATTAAGTTTAAAGCAAATATCCCGCCATCAATCTGGAGAATTGTATCCAATTTTATATCTTATATCATCAGTCATCTTTTCTTGGTAACATTTGGCCATTGACAATTTTTCCCATTCTGCAAAAATAAATCCTTTAGGATTAAAACGGGAATGAAAAAATACTACAAGCAATTTACTAGCTAACAGTTATCATTTCCTGCCAGTAATTCATCGCGAACAGTTAATTTTGTAACCAATGAGTCAACTAATTAATTTACCGGAATCATCTACTATCTCCCGTCGCACACTACTTAAAGTGTTTGGTGTTGGTGCAATCGCAGGGGTAACAGGATACTCTAGGTTTAGTAAGCCAAAACCAACAGTATTTCAAAAAGATACACTTAATTTGCCACGCCTACTGAATCAACAAAAAAGTGTTGTAGTGATTGGAGGTGGTTTAGCAGGTTTAGCTTGTGCTTACGAATTGAGTCAGCGGGGGTTTGCAGTTACACTTTTAGAAAAATCTCCTCAACTAGGTGGCAAAATTGCTAGCTGGCAAATAGAAGCTGCTGGCGAAACCTTCATGATGGAACATGGCTTTCATGGCTTTTTTCCGCAGTACTATAACTTGAACAGCATAGTTGCAGAATTGGGGATAAATGATAACTTTAAATCGTTAAATTTTTATTCAGTTATCTACCGCGATCGCAAATACAAACCTGAAGTATTTCGCCCTAGTCATTCTGCTTTTCCCTGGAATATCATAGATTTAGCGATCGCTTCTCCCAACCGCTTCAAATGGGGGATTAATCTCAGTAAATTAAAACATTTGCAAGTCTTCCAAGCGATTACTGGTTTTCAAAGACAAAAGAATTATCAGCGATTTGATAATATCTCAGTTACCGATTGGGTAAAAACAGAATTTCCTCAAGGTTTATACGACTTGTATTTTCTGCCTTTTGCTAAATCTAGCTTGAATGCACCAGATGTAATGAGTGTGGGAGAACTCATGCAATTCTTCCATTTTTATTTTTTTGGCAATCCTGAAGGACTAGCTTTTAATGGTACGAAAGACGATATGGGCACAAGTTTAGTGCAACCTATTGTCAGGACAATCCAAAGCAATGGCGGCAAGGTTATTACTGGTGCAAATGTTAGTGAGGTTTCTGCTGTAAAAGCTAGAATTAATGGATTGAAATATTATGTTGGCAGCAATCAAAATAATGTTTCTTTTTGGGTAAAGCGGAATTCAGTTGTTAATAGTGGAGAGACAGAATATTTTGGGTCAGCTGATGAATTATTTGCTGTACCATCTGATAGTAAAGAAGCAATTTCACTTACCTGTACTCACCAAGGCTGTACTGTACAAATAGCAGCAGATGGTAAGTTTCATTGCCCTTGTCATGGAGCAGTTTTTGCTGCGGATGGTAAAGTTTTAAAAGGGCCGGCCCAACGGGATTTATCAAAGTTGCAAATAGTACAACGGCAAGACGATCGATTGCAATTAGTAGCGGTAAATAATGAACCATCATTACCAGAAATTATCAAAGCAGATTATTACATATTTGCTACCGATGTTCCAGGAGTACAACAACTATTTAAACGGGTGATTGGTGACGTAGACCAAAAAGTGCGATCGCAGGTTGAAAAATTAAGTATCGCCGATCCGTTTGCTGTCTGTCGTTTCTGGTTTGACCGCGATTTTGTGTGGGAACAGAGTAATTTTACTTCTTTATCTGGCTATCAATTAACTGACAGCATTACCCTTTATCACCGCATTCAAGAACAATTCATTGACTGGGCGCAACGCACAGGTGGTAGCGTCGTTGAGTTACATGCTTACTGCTACAAAGAAAGAGAATTTCCAACTCAGCAAACTTTGTTAACAACTTTTGAAAGCGAACTCTATGAAATTGTTCCAGAGTTAAAGCAAGCAAATCTACTGCACCGAGAATTAGTCAATCAAAATAACTTTTCTGGTTATCCACCTCATAGTTATGCGGAACGTCCCGAAACTAGCACCGATGTTTCTAACTTATTATTTGCGGGAGATTGGGTGAAAATGCCATTTCCTTGTGGATTAATGGAACGGGCTGTTAGTAGTGGCTTGTTAGCAGCTAACGAGATTTTATATCGTGAGGGTTTGCAGAGGCGATCGCTTTTATCTGTGAATCCAGAAGGGTTGTTACAAATCTAAACTATCAACTCGGTTACAGTTTGTAAAAAAGCGATCGCTATTTGCTGTGATAGTCAAAGTGCGATCGCTATATTTTATACTTGTTGTCAAATTACTGGTGCAGCAGGTCAAAAATAACTATCCAGTCAGAAATACACTAGAGACTTATGCCTTAAGCTTTCTTCCCTTCTGCCAACGCCAGTCGCCTCAACGGGGAGCCACTCCGTTGGACGGGTTCCCCGGCTTAAAGGAAGTGGCGTGGGAACCCCCGCATAGCGCTGGCTCCTCTGCCCTCTACCCTCTGCCTTTTTCTAAATATCCTTCTCGCTTAATTCACGAGTGATATGGTCAAAAGGTTCATCCACAAAAGCAGTATTAGCTACACCAGCAGCTGCCACTTGTTCCTTAACCAGATCCTTGAGAATTTGGACACCGCGAACTGTTGGGCCAATAGGTACTCCTAAAGAATTGTAAGTTTCCCGTAGTCCTTGCAGTACTCGCTCATCCAAAACATTCGTATTGCCAGCAACCAAAGCATAGGTAGCATAGCGTAGGTAGTAGTCCATATCCCGCAGACAAGCCGCATAACGACGAGTCGTATAGGAATTTCCACCAGGGCGAATTAATTCCGGCAGTTCTTCATATAACTTCAAACCAGCCTGCTTCACAAGTCCAGCTGCATTAGAATTTATCGCTGCTGCGGCTTGCACACGTGCTGTACCACTTTCAAAGTATGATTTCAGGCTGTCGATTGCATTCCGATCAAAATACCGGCCTGCTACGTCATAATTCTTAATCAAGCTTGTTACTGCATCGCGCATTCCTTCTTCTCCCAATCGTTGCTATCTATGGTTTGATATTAATTTGGCTGCACTTACGCAAGAGCAAATTTTTGTGCTATTTAAAATTAGATTCGGCACAAAAACAATCATCCGCTACTTAAGGATTCTATGCCAAAGTTGACCCCTATGAGACGAACTTTACTGTTTTGTACACATGACCAGAGAAAGGTTAATATAACCTGTAATCCAGAGAATCTGTAACAAATACTACAAAATTCTTTAATGCCCAGTATTTACGATATTGCAGGTGTGTCATCAACTGGGTTCAGATCAGCAGGGTTAGAATGCTTTGGAAGATTCTAGTTTTACTTTAGGAAATTGGTAGAGAAGGAGTAACAATGACAACCCCACAAGAAGTCTTGAAGAGAATTCAAGATGAAAAGATTGAACTGATCGATCTGAAATTCATCGACATACCAGGAACTTGGCAGCACCTAACTCTGTACCAAAACCAAATTGATGAGAGTTCATTCACTGATGGCGTACCATTCGATGGTTCCAGTATCCGGGGTTGGAAGGCGATCAACGAATCGGACATGACAATGGTACTCGATCCGAATACTGCCTGGATCGATCCATTCATGGAAGTGCCAACACTAAGTATAGTTTGTAGCATCAAAGAACCCCGTACAGGTGAATGGTACAACCGTTGCCCACGGGTTATTGCTCAAAAAGCGGTAGACTATTTAGTCTCTACTGGCATCGGCGATACAGCTTTCTTTGGACCAGAAGCTGAATTCTTCATCTTTGATAATGTCCGCTTTGACCAAACCGCCAACGAAAGCTACTACCATGTAGACTCTATAGAAGGTCGTTGGAACTCCGGTAAAGACGAAGGCCCGAACCTGGGTTACAAACCACGCTTCAAAGAGGGTTACTTCCCAGTTTCGCCAACGGATTCTCTCCAAGATATCCGTACAGAGATGCTGTTGACGATGGCAAAATTAGGTGTACCTATTGAAAAGCACCACCACGAAGTAGCCACGGGCGGTCAGTGCGAATTAGGTTTCCGCTTTGGTAAATTAATCGAAGCCGCTGATTGGTTGCTGATTTATAAATACGTTATCAAGAACGTAGCTTGGAAACATGGTAAAACTGTCACCTTCATGCCCAAGCCGCTGTTTGGTGATAATGGTTCCGGGATGCACACTCACCAGTCCATCTGGAAAGATGGCCAGCCTTTGTTTGCAGGTGATAAGTATGCTGGTTTGAGTGAAACAGCATTGTATTATATTGGCGGTCTTCTCAAACACGCACCAGCGTTATTGGGAATTACCAATCCCAGTACCAACTCCTACAAACGCCTAGTGCCTGGTTATGAAGCCCCAGTGAACTTGGCTTACTCCCAAGGGAACCGTTCTGCTTCTATCCGTATTCCTCTGTCTGGCGATAACCCAAAAGCCAAACGATTAGAGTTCCGTTGTCCAGATGCTACTTCTAACCCCTACTTGGCATTTGCTGCCATGCTTTGTGCTGGTATCGATGGCATCAAAAATAAAATTCATCCTGGTGAACCCTTAGATAAAAATATCTATGAACTCTCTCCAGAGGAACTGGCGAAGGTTCCTTCTACTCCCGGTTCTCTAGAATTGGCATTGGAAGCGCTAGAAAACGATCACGCTTTCTTAACAGAATCAGGCGTGTTCACTGAAGACTTCATCGAAAATTGGATTGACTATAAACTAGCTAACGAAGTCAAGCCTTTACAGCTACGTCCTCATCCCTACGAGTTTTACCTCTATTACGATGCTTAGTTAATAGCTGTATCTCAGAGCATAAATTTTGCCACCCTAGAGGGTGGCTTTTTTTCGGAGTAGAAACTCTCATTTAAAAAATATAGCTAAGAACTCTCGCAACCTAGCTCATAGCAGCATGGCTGCTTCCATAAATCAACCGCGTAGTATGCTCTATCTTGCCTTGAATTGGATTCCAGTAATGGGATGCTTCTTCAGGAAGACCGAGTTCTTGTGCAGCACGCATCATCATCGATTGTTGACGATTCTTAACCTGATGATATTGACGCACCATTAACGCGCGAGATTTTTCTTGAATAGACATACTACAGTCCTCCCTGTGGTTTTATTTATATATATTTCGCTATCCTTACAAAAACTATAATAGCAATAATTCTGTAACCAAAGTTACAAAATAACTAGTTTGCAATAAAAATTTATATTACAAGGTTGTTAAAGAAGGCAGAAGGGGAAAGTCAGGTATGGGATTTAACTTTTAAAGACAAAGGAGATGGGGAGAGTGTTTGTGATAAATTACCCGCATCCTCTTTGTGTCAAGTTCAACTCTCGGAAGACACCTGCCCTAGGGTCAATAATTTATTTGTTACATTTGTTTATAATTATAAAATTCAAGTCTTATATCTAAATGCTTGCAAGTAGCTAATCTGAGTGATTGTTGTAACTTTTACCTTGAACTCTTTTGGGGATGTAACACTAGTACACAACAGCAGTAACAAAGATACTACCTAAAATACGTCAAATGCTTATTTGATGAGTATTTTCGCTCTTGACCTCTCCTGCTTTCTGCGTTCTTGTACTAGTGCAGGAGTTAAAGCCAACAAAGTTAGCGTTAGATAACATAATTTACAAAACTCAACAAAAACTATGGCGGTTATTTATCCACGTAAATTTCAGAATGCTTTGAGCGCGAGGGATATTTTACAGCGGACGGTGAGCGATCGCGAACTGCATTTGATTACCCTTAACCGCTATCGCTACAGCGAGCAGCGCAGTTGTAAAGACCTGACTGAGGTAATTGAACAATTGAACGGACAGCCACGAGAACTGATACGGGATTTATCCCACCACATCTCGGATGAAGCTCGTCATGCTATGTGGCTGACTGATTTATTGCTGGAATTAGGAGCAGATATCGGTAAGCCACTTGGTTCCTCCTATATCGATGAATTTGAACGGCTACTAGATATAGATAGCTACGATCCAAAAGAAAATCCAGAAGACACTGTAATTGCAACCTTGGCAGCAATTAACATCACCGAAAAACGGGGTTGTGAATATTTTTCTGCTCACATTTACGCACTCAAACAAGCGCCGCAAACAGAAGAAAATATAAAAATTCGCCAAACAATCGAAAAAATTCTGCCAGAAGAAGCAGGACACGTTCGCTGGGGTAACCGTTGGTTAGCGCAATTAGCAGATAAGAGTCCAGAGCATCGGCAAAAGGTGGAGCAAGCTAAACGCAAATATGCCGCAATAGAACAGGCAGCATTTGAATCGGGAATGGATATTACTCTAGGTGCAGAACTGCGGCGAATTACCAGCCTTGTGGAAGTAGCAAATACCATGCCAATTTGGGAACGTCCCAAGTACTTAATGGAGCGCTTACCGCAAACTTTACTAGCACCTGAGTTGCAGTTTACTAGAATTCAAGCTGCACAAAGGGCTTGGCAGCGCGACCCACAGGCTTTTATAGAGAAGTTTGTGCCGATGTTCCTCAACGGTATTCAGAGTACAAAGAACAACAACAAGAAAACAAGTGTGTAAAACTTGCGAGGTAAAGCTTATACCAATTTTGGATTTTGGATTATAAAGTCTTGAACACAAGGCTTTTCCAAGGAAATCCGCCAACACTACTAATCCCTATTTGGTAAGCTGTTCGCCAAAAAAATTGCACATTGGTTCGAGTAGACTGTTGAGGATCAGCGGTCAACAGTCTACAGTCAAAGGCCACCACGAGTATTTATGCATTCTTAATGCACTTTAGATTATGAATTGGTATTAGATGCCCTTGATGTGAAGTGATAGCCTGAGTAGCGACATCCTGGGAAAAGAGGCAAGAGTAATATTTTTTACAAGTATTTGGTGATGCTGTCGATATAGGCAGTGAGTTGATTTCAATATCCAAATGCAAGGATAAAATACTCAGTGAAAATTGAAGTTTTTCTTGTGTCAATATTAAGTCTCTACTAGATAAGTTATGTCAAATATTTGACCTTTTTGGGATTTTCTTATCATGAGACAATTGCTGACCAGACAAAAAGTATAATACTGAGATTGTTAAGCATTAGAACGGATATTCTTGGATTGAATTAAATCTCTGCGTCCCCCACCACGATAAGGTGTTGGACTTTCTGGTTCGCTATATTGGGGTTTACCTGAAACCAACTGTTGGGAACCAGAAGAAAGTACTATAAAAGATGAGCTATTTACTATTGAGCAGTTAATAGTCAAGGAACCGAACACTAGACTCGAAACTAAAAGAGAAAGGGAAGTACGCATAGCAGATGTCTATTTTGGAACTGTCTTATCTACTGCTACTTAATTTCTCTATGTGTGTCCGGAAAATTTTCTAAAAAAGTATTCAGTTTTACTGAAATAAATTATTTTGGCGATATTCCTATATTTTCAACTAATAACCAATGACCGGAATGATTTAGACGACCCCGAACAGTTATTACTTGTTCGTGGACAATAGTTTGTAGCTGCTCGTCTATATGCGATCGCAAAGTCACAAGCTGCCAAACTTGTCCTTGGTAGGCGGTTGGTGTAGCGATCGTGAATTTGTAATCCTGTTGATTCAGACGGTGAAAAATGCCTGTGAAAGATTCACTTTCCCATTTTGAGCGATCGGATTTATCCAAATACGAACTGGGACAATTACCACTTGGTGGATAGGCTTGCAGGCAATTTAAGTAATAAATTTGACATTTTAGCCATTCAGTATGATTGGGTAGCGAATTAAATAAAGGTATAATTGCGGCAGGTGCTTGTAAATCTTGCAGTAAAGCTTCTTGCAACCCTCTTACAGGTAAATCCCTGGGCTGTATGCCCAACTCAACGCACATAGCCGCTGCCATTCCTGCTGCTTGACCGATCCCCATCACTACAGGTTGCAATCTGGTCGCGCCGTTGGCAATATGGGAGACAGAAATATTCTTTTCACAGACTAATAAACCATCTGTAGCCGCTGGAATCAGGCAACGATAGGGAATAGTGAAGGGAGTCCCAGTCCAACGTCCACCCCAGCGGATAGATTTGGGTTGCAGTGGCAAAGTGAAGCCGGGATAATGGTGGTCGTTGGCGTAGTTACCAATAGCAATTGTATCTGGGTAAATTGATGCAACCCTACCCTCAGGCATCGGCAAAATATCCTGTTCGCGGACGGTAGTTAGTCCTACCAAACGGCGACTTTCGCGGTAGTAGGGATGCAGTGCAAAAGCAGTGGGTGCATGGGGAAAAACTCCTTCTGCCAAACCATAGCGACGACCCAGCTGATTCTGAATAAAATGGACAAAATTTTGGCTATGCCAGCGACATTCTTGGATAAACTCGCCTTTGGATGCTTCTGACTCTATCAGTCGCGCTACTCCTTCGCCGTAGTCATTACCACAGATGGGCCAGTTAATCATAAATAGCCCCTCTGGTAAACGTCCATAATTCAAAAATTGCTCTGCACCATAGTCATCCCAAGCACCGACAAATAACGATGGGTTGTAGTTTGGAGCAGGGGAAATTTCTGGGGCGATCGCTTCACCAAAATCTTGTATAATCGCTACCCATGTGGGCGCTTGCACTGGATATCTCTCGCTGAGGGAATTAAAAGCAACTGGTGCGCTGGGTT
This sequence comes from Dendronalium sp. ChiSLP03b, assembly GCF_034531165.2. Taxonomy (NCBI): domain Bacteria; kingdom Bacillati; phylum Cyanobacteriota; class Cyanophyceae; order Nostocales; family Nostocaceae; genus Dendronalium; species Dendronalium sp. ChiSLP03b. The sequence goes on from NZ_JAVRBR020000119.1 coordinate 40,153, forward strand.
CTCTCCATTCTGATTGCAACTCCCAACCCCAGCGGTAAGGTATCTCCCCCAGAGCCAATAAATCTCCTAATTCTGTGCCATCAATAATAATTTTGGCTTCGGCAACGAAATCAGCAAACCGAACGCCAGTTACACAATTTTCGCGCTGAAAAACTTCTAAAGGTACTCGTCCTGAAATCCAATGCAGATTAGACAAATTGTGTACCCAATCTGCAAAAATCTCTGCCCCAAGACGGGGATCGTAACTAAAAAAGCTCACCCAACTGTTATCTAAGCCTCCTAGCTGTCGCTGTCGTAATTCTTGTAAAAACGCACCCCATAACCCCGTTTGAAAAGCAGCTAGTTCATTACCATCAGGTGCAGACACTCCAGCCGAAGTTAGCATTCCCCCCAACCAAGGAAATTCACTCACTAGGATAGTTTTAGCTCCCCGTCGTGCCGCTTGGATAGCAGCAGCAGAGCCTCCGGTTCCCCCGCCAACAATTAAGACATCAGCTGTATATGTTGGATTAATCATAAATTCCGAAAAGTTGACTTTTGACTGTCATTCCCTTAAATGAAAATATATATCTGTTTTATCCAAAAAAGAGAAGTGGGAGATTTTAGCGATCGCCAACTCTTTAATAGTTAAATTTTTCATCTTTTGATATACAGATTAATCAATTGTTTATTAAGGGATTGAATGAATTGTATTGTAAGTTTTTGGGAAAATATCAAAAAACTAACTAATACAATTATCATAGCCATAGGAGTGATGTAAGTCCAACTGCCATACATTTTTAATAATATATGCAAAGGTAATATAAAAATTACTAAATATGTTAAACTATGTAGTTTTTTCCAATTATTCTTCAGTAATTTAATACTGAGATCGTTAGATGTAACTGCTAATAAGGTAAAAATTAATAGTATTGACAGACCTGTAAATGTATGTATGCAAGTACTAATATTTAATAAGTTTAAATTTTTCTTGAAAATTACAATAATACTATGATGAACTGCAAAACAAAAAGCGGCAATACCAAAATAACGACGATTTTTAGATAACGCTTTTATGAATGTATGTTTATGAAAATGAGGGAAAACTATTTTGAATATTGAAGGATATATAGTAGCACTATAATAAATTAATGATACAAAACCTATAACATTAGCTAATGGTGCTATTTTCAAAACAAAAGTTAGCAAAGCACTAGTAATATAGCCCCAAATAAGTAATTGGCAAAAAACTAAGTATCCCTTGCCTAATAAAATTTTTAAGCGCATATTTACAATTTTTTTGGTAAATATTCAAATTTTGATTTTAGAATAGCAATCATTTTGTTAGTCTTGGTTATGTGAATCTACTGAATATATAAAAACTTGGTAAATTTTAATTATGAATTACAAATTACACAATGTTTTTTGGATTTCTTAATAGCAAAACTAGCACTGCACCCGAAAGAATTCCGCCAACCCAACCGCCCAAAGCATTGACAAAAATCCACCAACCAGACTGCTCAACCACTTGCCGCAAAATCAACCATTGAAAGATCCCAATTACAGGGCCAATCAGAAACATGGAATTATAAGGGTTAGGACCGCATAACAGAATGGCAATGCAAAAACCGAGGGTAGTTCCTGATATCCACAACTTGTCAGACACGGAAACTTGCCGTCGTAGCACCAACAATTGCATAAACCCTAATGTCAGACCTACTGTAATAGCAACTGCCAATCGACGCGGAATACTGCCAAGTGGCTGTACAGTCATGTGGGCGATCGCTGCCAAAATACCGCCCCCAAATAAACCTACAATATTCACTAATACCCATTGAATATAAAAGCCCACTCCTACTTGTGCCTTGCTGGCTAATGTCTGAAAAGGCTGAGGCTGCTGTGGAATCTCTTGACGATACTGGGCTGGAACTGTTGGAGGTGGGGAATACAGTGGGGGTTCGTAATTAATTGGCTGCGGTTGTGATGTATCGCCAGGATGTGTATATGGTAGTGTTGCTGCGTATCCTGGGGAAGTGGATGTTTGTGTTGGCATGTAAGCACCCAACTGCTGCAACCCAGCTAAAGCTTCTGTTGCTGATTGATAGCGTTGACGGAAGTCGTAGCGTATCATCCGATCTAAGATATCTGCTAACATCTGACTCACCTGTACCGAGTTACGCCAAATAATTTCAGCTGTCTGCACATCTTCTTGCAACTGATGAGGCATTAACCCTGTCAAGGCTTGAATGCCAATCATACCCACAGCATAAACATCACTACTTAATCTGGGGCTACCGCGACTCTGTTCGCTAGGCATATAGCCAGCAGTACCAATACCCACAGTCATTTTAGTTACACCTTCACCATTCACCATCTGAGTACTAATCTCCTTCACCGCTCCAAAATCTATCAGCACAACTTTGCGATCGCTGTTGCGACGAATTAAATTAGGAGGTTTAATATCTCGGTGAATGACATTATTTTGATGAACAAAAGCTAATGGTTGCAGAATATCCTGCAACAGTGAAATAGTATAAGCCTCACTCAATGGCTTGCCAGGTATGAGTTCATCGCTGATAGGATGACCATCAATAAATTGTTGGACTAAAAAGAATTCGTGATTTTCTTCAAAGTGAGCCAGTAATTGGGGAATTTGGTCGTGAGTTCCTAATTTATGCAGCAATTGTGCTTCTGATTCAAATAATCGTCTGGCAATCTGCAAAGTCATGGGGTCAGTTGCCATCGGTTTGAGTTGCTTAACTACACAAAGACTGTTGTAAAGTTTTGTGTCTTCCCCAATATAAGTTTGACCAAAACCACCAGCACCCAAAACTCGAATGACTTTATAACGTCCGTCTAGTACCTGACCTAGCATAAAAGACACACTTACCTGAAGAATGCCTAGTATTCTAACCTCACTCTAAGAAATGCCAAGTCTGGATTTACCAGAAAGGTTTTATCGCATGAATATAGAACATAGAGCAAGAACTAGCAAAAGCTAAGACACAAAAATCTCAAAGTTTATAGCTGAACGTTGACCGCTAATGTTACATCTAATATCGTTGAGCGGTAAAAAATCAACGTGAAAGCACAGGTATTTAGAGGCGTAAATCAACTTTCCTACGAAGAGATCCCAGTACCGACTCTGGAACCGGATGAAGTGCTGGTACAGGTGCGGGTAGTAGGATTGTGTCAGTCAGATATAAAAAAAATTCGTTATCCACTGTATGAACCACCGCGTATATTTGGACATGAAACTGCTGGAACGATCGCAGCAGTAGGTTCTGAGGTCAAAGCTTGGCAAGTAGGACAACGAGTAGCGGTGATGCACCACATTCCTTGTATGCGTTGTGCTTACTGCCTAAATGACAATTTTTCGATGTGCGATGTCTACAAAAACATTTCCACGACAGCTGGATTTAACGCCAGCGGTGGCGGTTTTGCAGAATATGTCAAGGTTCCAGGACATATCGTGCAGAATGGTGGGTTAATTCCCATACCCGATAATATTAGTTTTGAAGAGGCGAGTTTTGTAGAACCGACTAACTGCTGTCTCAAAGCGGTGAAAAAAGCTCAAATTGCCCCTGGACAAACTGTTTTAGTAACGGGAGCCGGGCCAATTGGATTAATGTTTGTGATGTTAGTGAAGTATTTCGGAGCGAAAGCGATCGCCACCGACTTACTGCCCTCTAGAATTGAAAAAGCTTTAAATGTCGGTGCACAGACAGCTTTCGACGCTCGCGATCGCGATTTGCCTGCAAAAATTCATGCTCTCACCAACGGCATGGGTGTTGATGTCACCCTGCTGGCTGTCCCTAGCGAGAAAGCTTTCGCTCAAGCCCTTGACTGTACTCGCAAGGGCGGCAAAATCTTGTTTTTCGCGGAATTCCCCGATGAATTAGAAATTTCCATCAATCCCAATATTCTCTATCGCCGCGAAATCGACTTGATGGGCAGTTACAGTTCATCCTACCGCCTTCAGAGTTTATCGGCTGATATCGTATTTAATCGGCGCATAGATGTCCAAGCATTGATTAGCGATCGCTATCCATTGCAAAATTTATCAAAAGCCGTAGAACAGGCGATCGATCCCACTCCGGAAACCTACAAGATTTTGATTTATCCCCAATGAGGGGACTGGGGATTGAAGTATTAATTTCTCCCCCTGCTCCCCCTGCTCCCTCTGCTTCTTCTACTCCCCCTCCCCTCATCCGGGTCTCCCCCCTCTCCCCAAATATTGAAATGACCATTACATTACTTATAGTGGCTTTACTGGCCTTTTACGTCGCTTGGAATCTCGGAGCTAACGACGTTGCTAATGCGATGGGAACCTCTGTAGGTTCCAAAGCTATTACTCTGAGACAGGCAATAATCATTGCCGGGATATTAGAGTTTACGGGTGCTGTATTGTTTGGGCAAGAGGTAACGGAAACCTTAGCGACTAAAGTTGCTAATCCTGCCTTATTCGCCGCCACGCCCCAATTATTAGTGATTGGGATGGTGACAGTATTGCTGTCGTGTGGCATATGGCTGCAAATTGCTACATCACGAGGTTTACCTGTATCTTCTTCCCATGCCGTTGTAGGTGCGATCGCAGGATTTAGTTGGGTAGCTTTGGGAGTAGGTGCAATTGATTGGTCATCAATTGGCTCAATTACCATCGGCTGGATTTTAACACCGATTATCAGTGGTGCGATTGCCGCATTGTTCTATAGTCAAATCAAACACTGGATTTTGAATCAACCCAATCAAATAGTACAGTTACGGGAGTGGATTCCCTGGTTAAGCGCAGTTCTGCTAGGGGTATTTGGCGTGATTGTATTACCCTCGCTCACTCAACCACTCACCAATTTTTTACGAGAGCAAATTCGTTTAAATATACCTCCTCACGACATCTCCTTGTTAACAGGTGTAGCAGCAGCTGTTGGACTCACCATTATTAGTTGGCGACAACTGGACGATGAGGGGACAGAGGAGCAGGGGAGCAGGGGAGTAGGGGGAGAAAATATTAATACTTCAATCCCCAGTCCCCAGTCCCCGGTTGAACGCTTATTTGGTCGCTTTCAAGTTTTGAGTGCTTGCTTTGTGGCCTTTGCTCATGGTTCTAATGATGTTGGGAATGCGATCGCTCCCCTAGCTGCGATCGCTTATATCAATCGCACTGGCAGCGTCCCCATAGATGGCATCAATACCCCCTTGTGGATTTTAATGCTTGGAGGTGCTGGCATTGTTGCTGGTTTAGCCATCTGGGGGAAAAAAGTCATTGCTACCATTGGCGAAAACATCATTGCTTTGCAACCTAGTAGTGGCTTTTGTGCCGAACTTGCAACTGCTACTACTATCCTCCTCGCCTCCCGGTTAGGCTTACCTGTTTCTACTTCCCACGCTCTCGTTGGTGGTGTAGTTGGTATCGGATTGGTGCAAAATATCAATTCAATTAAATTTCAAACTTTACAAAATATTGCTGCCGCATGGCTAATCACAGTTCCTTTGAGTGCAGTTCTCAGCGCTGCCATCTTTAGCATTGCCCGCATTTTCTTCCTTTAAATTAACTTGAGTAGCTGACATGAAGTACGCACACCCTTTTTGTCTTGGTGTGACGGACACCTTGCTTAACGGGGATTCCCCAACTTAAGTAAGCTGCCTGTCACTAAGTATTTTTAAGTTAGCCCTCCATGCAACGCCATCACAAAACGAAAAGATGAAATGTCTTTCCCTTACACCCCACACCCTTACACCCCTACACTCATTTCCAGGATAGAATGGCTGTTAATTCACTAAAATGTTGTGCAGGGAATAGTAATAGTTCTCATTTCGGCAATCGGTTGCTATAAATCCCTACTAGAGATATAAACTGTCTCACAAGTCACATTTTGCATAAATATATATATACTTAACAACTTTGACAATTCTGTTGGGGCAATGCCTGCATTTACAAGTCTTGGGAAATTAGTATTGCTACCAAAATAATAAGTATTTATATTAGGTGAGACATTTTATTCCAGGAAAATCTCACTTGAGGACAGAAGATTAAAATAAGACCGATGGCATACTGGTCTGTGATGTTGAACGGAACACAGTATAGTAGGCTGTGAAAATCATAAATTATATACTTTGCCAACCTTGGTTTAGCATGACAGAATTACGTTGATATGCGTAGATTCTGTGAAAACTATTAGTTTATCTGACAAAATACAGGAAACTTAGTATGAGTGCCAAGCAAGTGTACGGGAAGCAGCTTTATCGTCAATATGTTAGAGGTTAAAAGCTAATGGGGCGATTCGAGAAGCGACCAGACAACCCGCGAGTCAGAGGTGAGCTATCCAGATCGGCAGAGACAGCTCTGTGGGCTATTGTGGAGGATTTGGAACATCTCCAGCAAAATGTACTCAAATCGTTGCAGGAAGAAATTAAACGGCTTCAGACGGAAAAAGACCGTTTATCGAATGAAATTCAACAGCTAGTAGAAGAAAAAGAACACCTGCAACACGTGCGGCAAATTACTGAGCAGCAAGTGTTAATCCGTCAGTTGGCAGAAGCTTTGGCGAAACACATATCTTCGCAACTGCAATCATCACTGAGAACCATAGCTAACCAAGTAATTGAGAGCGAGTTCCGCGAACGAGCTGGGCTGAAGTCTGCTGAAAGTGGCAGCGATTTCACAGAAAAGAACAATGAAAATACCGAACGACTACTCGGCACTCTGGATGATACCCTGACGATCGCTTTTAACTCCTTGCAACAAGAACTGAAGAATTATCAAAGCGATATTTCTCAACAGTTATCTCGGATGTACAGCCAACAGCAGCAGGGAGAAGCGATTTTAGAAGAGTTAACTAATCACCTGCAAAGCTCACTAGCAAAAACAATCAAAGAAACTTCGCAAGCAGCAGTACAAGTATCACCGCCAACAGTACTGCAACCTCCTGAGCCACAGCCAGAAAGTCCCCCAAACACATATCCACTGTTAGCAGAAGTAACTAAAAGTCCAAAAGCATCAGCACCGGCGACAGTGTTGCAACCACCTGAGCAACAGCCGGATAGTTCCTCAGAATCCTTATCGGCAGTTATACAGAACGCTCAAACACCACCGCCGACAGTATTACAACCACCTGAGCAACAGCCGGACAGTTACCCAAATACATTTCCGTTATTAGGAGAGGTAACGAGGAATGCTGACAAACCGATTTCTGAAATTTCCCAGGATTTGTCCGAAAATGTCACCGAATTCTCAGCTCCTCCATTAGTATCGCCTGCAACTGAACTACCGCCAGCCAAGGAAAATACCTCAGAGCAGATTTCTGTTATTTCCAAAGACTTGTCTGAGATCGAAATTACATCAGAGCCAGTTCAGGAAAAAGTTATCGGGTCAATTTCTGTTACTCCCAAGGAGGAAACGAAATCCCCACCGACCAGGAGAAACTCTAGAGAACCGATTTCTGTAATCAGTAGGAACTTGCCCAAAAGCAGGACTAAATCCCCACCTGCTGCACCAGCACAAAGGCAGGGATCGACATCTCCACCACCGCGATCGCGCCGTTCCTCTGGTTTGTCACCAATCCAGATCGGTTTCTTGCTGGTTGTGTTATCGGCAGTGGTGTCATCGCTTTATAACGTAGCTATCAAGCAGATGTTCTTTAAAGCCATCGACAGTCTCGGTGTTTTAGAGGTTGAAGGCTTAATATCGCCGACTTTGGGTAATATTTTCCTAATTTTGACACTACGTTTAATGGTGGTTGTACCACTAATGATATTGCTGGCTCCCATTATGTATCCCCAGGTGTGGCAAGACTTGCAAAACTTGATGGGATCGTTGCGTAGCAATTCTATCCCTGGTAGTCCCAAAATACCGCAAAGAGTGTTGCAGTTATCAATCGCCAGTGGCTGCTTTTTGTTTTTATCGCAAGTGTTGATTTACCTTGCCATTGGTCAAATCGCCACTGGGATGGCGATCGCTTTGTTCTTTGTCTATCCGCTCTTTAGTGGACTGCTGTCGTGGCTACTGTTCCGCGATCGCCCCAGTTCATTGCGCGCTGCTGCGATCGGCTCTATTTTCTGTGGTGAGTTGCTGGTTTTAGGAGGTTCTTTAAACACAGGTATAGATAATATTCCCCTAGCAGGCAGTACAGCCATATTTGGTGGAGTGGCTTTCGCCTGCTACGTGATTCTGACGCGGATATGTGCCACGAAAGTGCATCCCGTGTCTTTTACTCTTATTAACTTCTCTACCATGCTTGTGTTGAGCTTTATCGGTTTAATGTTGCCTTTGCCAGAAAGTTGGAGCCTTGTAGTCGATCAATCTAAGTTGCTAGAAATTGTTTTAAGTGCTTCTATTTTGGGTGTACTGACCCTTTCAGGCTATGTATTTAATCATGTGGGAATTCACAGACTAGGCGCACCACGAGCAGCGATAATCGGTGCAGGCGTACCAATTTTAACCGTGATTTTTGCTGGTCTGATGATTCAAGAGACTCTGGAAATTGTCCAGATTTTGGGAGTGTTGTTTGTCACTTTTGGGGCAGCAGCTTTTAGCTTTGAAAAAATGCGAAGTCAGGTGAAATCATCTAGTAGAGAACAGGTGACAGGTGATGGAGAATAGGAAAAGGGATTTTCATTCTTTGTTCGTGGAGATTTGTCTTGAAAAGGGGGTGTAAGTAAAGCTGTATTTTCATAATTTATTTGTGCATTTGGTACACATAGATGACTATCTTGAAAATATTTCTGTGTACTGCGTTACAGAAGAAAGAATTTTTGAATTTATTGCTAGCAACAGCACATGTTAATATCAAGCCTAGTACGTGGCGATCGCTCCATTAAGGCAGTAATTAACCAAGGTTCATTAGGAGTTTGAATAATCCTTATCATTTAAATCTTCCCGCATCCTCGCGTTCCCGCGTCAGCCCAAATGATAAGTCTTTAAGCGGACATGATATGACTGTCTGGCTGGTCGTATAATTGCAGCGATTGAGCAATTGTACGTCTCTGTATAAGCAATGAAGTAGGAGGACTAATACCAATTTTGAATTTAAGATTTTGGACTTAAAATCTTTACCAAAAGCTTGTTATAGCAATCTCAAACAATACTACTTAATCAAAATTTGGTATTAATAGTTAATTTCAGCTACATGACAGTCACCACGAACAAAGTTCATAGTACAAATCGAAAAGCTCAAATTCCTGACTTAATAGAGAAGTCGGGAATTTTGTTGTTCAATATCTGTGGAAATATCAGCAAACCATAATACTTGATTGTATATTAAGTATTTAAATAATAGTTACAGCAAAATTAAAAATACATTACTTCATCCAAAATTGATAAAAATGCAGTCAAAATGGAATATCATACTATAAAAAGATAAAAGGTATTCTGAAATTGAAATTATTTGCCTTGTTTGGGTCTATGATTGGTTGCCACTACAGCAAATTACCTATACTGCCGAGAAATTACCGTTAGTTGTCAGCAGTATAGCGGTTGAAAATGAACCATCGAATCTCATCGGTATTACGAAAGTCAGGAGGAGACTTCCTCTTAAATAGTTTCCAATCTGTGGGAATCTGTTTACAGTTGCAATGATATCTCCGCGATATGGGTACGTAGCTACAATAGTTTTCTAGTTGTTGCTTATTAAGGGTGGGGAAAACCCGGATATCACAAGAAGTCTTTGTAGAGTACTAGTAAGAAGCACAAAGTTTGCTTGTGATTTACGAAGCCACCATTGAGGGAAGTTGAATGTTCTTTCGTGATTTTCCGAGATACAAGGCATTTACAACAACACTACTTATGGCTGCATGCCATAAAACACGGAGGTGAGCGGTTCAAGCTAATAACCATTTTCAGAATAACCCGTAATAGACAGTCTGGAGTTAAAAAATCACGTCCGTTCGGGTGTATACTACTTACTTTCCTTTGACTAATAATCGTGTAAACTTGCTATTCAACTATTTGTAATATGAGTAATGACGTAGATCTGATCAAACAACTCGGCCCCAGTGCGATGGATCAGATTATGCTTTATCTGGCTTTTAGTGCCATGCGAACAAGTGGGCACAGGCATGGGGCATTTTTAGATGCAGCAGCAACGGCAGCTAAGTGTGCAATTTACATGACCTATCTAGAGCAGGGACAAAACCTCAGGATGACGGGGCATTTGCACCACCTAGAACCAAAACGGGTAAAAATCATCGTTGAGGAAGTCAGACAAGCACTAACAGAGGGAAAGCTTTTGAAGATGCTAGGTTCTCAAGAACCTCGGTATTTGATTCAGTTGCCTTATGTCTGGATGGAAAAATTTCCTTGGCAACCAGGGCGATCGCGCGTTCCTGGCACAAGTCTCACCAGTGAAGAAAAAAGACAAATTGAGCAAAAATTACCCAGTAATTTGCCTGATGCTCAGTTAGTCACCTCCTTTGATTTTATGGAGTTGATTGAGTTTCTGCACAAGCGCTCGCAAGAGGCCTTACCAATTGAGCATCAAATGATTCTGAGCGAAGCCTTAGCAGAACACATCAAGCGCCGTCTCCTCTACTCAGGCACAGTCACTCGAATTGATTCTCCTTGGGGAATGCCTTTCTATGCTCTGACTCGTCCTTTTTATGCGCCAGCAGACGACCAAGAGCGTACCTACATTATGGTGGAAGATACTGCTCGGTATTTCCGGATGATGAAAGATTGGGCAGAACGGCGACCAAATGCCATGCGAGCCTTAGAAGAATTAGATATCCCACCAGAGAAATGGGATCGAGCTATGGAAGAATTGGATGAAATTATCCGCGCTTGGGCAGATAGATATCACCAAAGCGGCGGTATTCCAATGATTTTACAAATGGTTTTTGGTAGGAAAGAAGATTAATAGGTCAGATTCTCTCTGACAACCTCATCCCAGGTAGAACACAACTATAGTCCAGCTGTTGGTGAATTCAACACCGATTATTTAAAAGTAGTGACGGGCAGTTTCTTATTGCACAAACAAGAAATTCAGCTTGTATGATTACCTCATATCATTTTGGATTTTGGAGTCACCGCGTTGCGGAGCCAGCACCGTGGTGAGGCAGTCCGTTGGGCGGCTAGCCTTCTCCTGAGGTCGCAGGTACGCGTAGCTTGCTTCCTCGCAGGGTAGCAAGTGAAGTGATTTTGGGTCGTACCTTTGGTACTATTCCAGCGCAACTTGGATTTTGAAAAACTTACTGTAACTTTGCTTTGAAAAATCCATCTGTCGTATTTTATTTTCAAATTGGTATCAAATAGCAGTCTGTGTCCGTTGTCATGGGTTGGTCAAAGCCCGTATTCGCTCTATCTATAGTACTCGAACAACCCAAAAGTGCCGAGTTGAGGCAAGCAAGAGAAGAGAATAATTTGTAGCTGTAATTTTAGATAATTTCTGTAGAACTACTAAGTATTTTTCTACGTTAAGATAAAATTTAATTCACTAGTTTGCATTGGGGTGGGTAAAGCACCTAACCCAAAAATAGGCGTTGCTAAATCATGGCTTCCCGCAGGGTAGCAATCACAAGGGTTATAACGACTTTATATTTTGTTACATAGTTAGGTTTATTTTATTTGCCTCAACCTACTTAAGTACGACCGCGCTAGGAAATTAAACAACATTAGCTGCCGAAAAGCCCGTGTGTAGGAAGTTATACAACTGTTTACACCCAGGCTTTCTTACTTTTTACTTTCCCATAGTGAATGGAACTGGATAATGGATAATTAGGGGTGTATAGGGTAGGTAGAAATTTTCCCTCATACCCTTACTCTTACTCTTGTAGGACTAGTGATAGTAATGACCTGGTTAGTTAAAACAATTAATAACTATTTATACCAATTTTTTCTTGATTGGTTGCAACCACTAAGGCATATCTATTTGATATTGTATTTGTTGCTGTATATGGCTTTTATCAGTACTACTCCTGCCATGGCAGCAAACTTATCTGGGGGGTTGCTTAAGCAACCTGCAACAGAAATAACAGTTAGTCTAAGTAATTCAGCGAACGAACTCAAGTTTGAACCAAATCACTTGGAATTGGTGGCTGGCAAACGCTATCAACTCCGGCTGACCAATCCTAGCCAACTGAAACACTACTTTACTGCCAAAGATTTTGCAGATGGCATCTGGACACAAAAAGTCGAAGCAGGCAAAGTAGAAATTAAAGGAGCTATCCACGAACTGGAACTTAAGCCTGGTGCTGAGGCAGAATGGGTATTTGTACCCCTGAAATCAGGAAAATATAGCTTACGTTGTCCGATACCAGGACATACAGAAGCTGGTATGACTGGAGAGATTGTAGTCAGCAATTAAAAATTCAATTGCAATGATACTGCATTCGTCGCAGACGTTGGCGCAGCCATCGCTTCTAGCATGACATTTCAATACACTTGAGCTAGGTAGCAGAGCGCGGAGCGAAAAATAAGTTAACTTTAAATATAGATATTTTTTTCAACTAACCTAGAAAAAACACTGTCACGATAGCAGCAAAGAGCCAGTAATTATTAATTTCCCATGAACATTTTCAGTAACTTGCTTTCTCAAACAGCTAAGCCCACACCTCCACAAAAACAACGCCGAGGTATTGAAATCAAATCGCCGCGAGAAATTGAAATTATGCGGCAATCAGCAAAAATTGTGGCAACCGTACTCAAAGAAATTTCTGAGTTGGTAAAGCCAGGAATGACCACGGCTGACTTGGATGCTTACGCAGAAAAACGCATTCGAGAAATGGGTGCAACGCCTAGCTTTAAGGGATATCATGGTTTTACTGGTTCTATATGCTCCAGTATTAACAATGAAGTTGTCCATGGCATCCCAAGTCCTAAGAAAGTGATTCGTACTGGAGATGTATTAAAAGTAGATACAGGTGCTTATTACCAAGGCTTTCATGGTGATTCTTGCATTACGATCGCAGTGGGTGAAGTCACTCCAGATGCTGCTAAACTAATCCGCGTAGCAGAAGAAGCTCTCTACAAAGGCATCGAACAAGTCAAAGCAGGAGTATACTTACTTGATTTGGCTGGGGCAATAGAAGACCATGTCAAAGCCAATGGTTTCAGTGTAGTGGAAGAATTCACCGGACATGGTGTTGGTCGTAACCTGCATGAAGAACCCTCAGTATTTAACTTCCGGACTAGGGAAATGCCTAATGTTAAACTCCGTGCGGGGATGACATTAGCAATCGAACCAATTTTGAATGCAGGTTCGAGACACACACGGACATTATCTGACCGTTGGACAGCGGTTACTGTAGATAATTCTCTATCGGCGCAGTTTGAGCATACAGTTTTAGTAACAGAAACTGGATATGAAATTTTGACCGATCGCTCTAAAGTGTAATTACTAGTTGTGATTATCTGTTATTAAAGGAGGCAAAGCGTCAAAGAGGACGATTTGCCTCTTTTGCATGAATATTTTTTGTCTTGCAAGAGGGTTATTCTTCTGTGAGTAAACTAAGTAACTTTTGAAAAAGAGGCATCAAAAAGGAGTAACTTCGCCATAGGAAAAACATACCTAGTATTACACTAAAGCTACCTAAGGCAGGAGATAAGAACACAAGTATCAATAGTCGCCTCACGAGGCCGATAATTATAAATCCTGCCATTATCAGAATTACTACGACACCAAAAACACGACCAATTTTAATTTTTGGTTTATTACTTTTTTGGATCTGCGGTTTAAGTTGATTGGTTTTCGGCGATTTGCTAATTACTCCTTGTGTACTATTCATTGCTAGTTTTGAACTTTTTGGTTCCGAAGTTTCCAATTCTGAACTAGTTAATAAGAACGATTTAAGTTGAAAACATTGTCCACTCTTCAGTTTTTCCTTATAAATTCCTACAGTTTCAAACTCACTTAAATCTAAGTTTTTCAACTCTTTATAAATATTTTCTGCAAAAACAGCTCCATCTAAAAATTGATCTGTTTTTGCAATGATTTTAAGCAATTTATCTTCTGAAATTACTTTGAAATTCACTTTTTCATTTGCTAGAACACGATTAAGATGACTTGCAATGGCATCTAAACCGCTAGTAAGATCAACTTCTTCAAGACCATTTGCTTGCCCTGGTAAATTGTCCTCAGTCCTTATGTCTTGAGTATTATTTGCCAAATTATCTGCTAATAAATTTTCTCCTTTACTTAACGAGTAAGCTTGACTCCAACTAGGGCGTTTTTCACCTATTTGCTTACCATAAACTTGAAGCGAATCTGCTACTTCTATTGCTAGCTTTGTCATTCCTTGTACAACAAACGGAGCTATTGCTCTTTGGTCAGGGATTGTTGCTGATTCCAATAACACATATATGCAACTATCTTGTAAAGTAACCTTAGCAGTTATACCTTTGGACTGTAGTTGACGATTCATTAGGCTTGCGATCGCATCTGCATTGCCTTGCTTAGCCATTTCAAGTAAATTATTTACCATAACTGCACATATATATTTAAATATTACTGGACAAGGTTATTAAAACGGTATTCTTTTAAGCTTTGAACAAGAACAACAAGTATATTTTGTCGCTATACAATTAATATCCTTCCACTTTTGAGGATAAAAACTATCGGTTTTAATCAAAGAAATTAGACCTTTTGCATAGGTAGTGCGAAGATAAAAAAATTAAATTGACTATTTCTATTTCTCTGTTTTTTTAACGAATATCATCAGTACAATATCTTGCGATTTTTAATCTTTTATTATTGCACTCATAGCTGCATAGTTAGTTTTATAACTAGGAAGCGTCTCTTTAGCCTGCTTAGAGATAAACGTATTTTCTGGAATAGTTTCTAACAAATCGATTGCCTGCTGCCATTTGTCTCTTGCTTGTTGCCAAACCAGTACTGAACGAGGTGAATTCTGTACAAAAAAAGTAGCTTCTGTTGCTAGTTTTTGGGCTAACTGCCAGTTTGCCACTGCTTGCTTTTCATTTAAGGCTTTTTCGCTGATAGCAGTATAATTAAGACGATAACGAGCTAATTTCTTCTGTGCCTGTTCAAAAACAGATGTCCCTTTAGGAATAGTTGCTAATAACTTTATTGCTTGTTGCCATTTAGTCTCTGCCTGTTGCCAGACTATTAAAGGATGGGGTGGTTTTTGTACTAAATCAGAAGCTTCCATACCAAGCTTGAGAGCAGATTTAAAATTAGCAACTGCATTTTCTTCTTGATTTAAACTTAGGCTATTTTGCTGAATATGTGTAATTTTATCCTTACCAATCCAACCACCAAAACCTAATACCGCTAAACTGGAAACTATAACTAAAGTTAAACGTCCTAACTTGAATAATTTGGGTGGTTTCTCCCCTAAAACATGTGGTACTACTCCTGTTTTATTTTTATTATCTTGTTTTTTATTACGTTCCTGTTCAAGATTGATTATGCATTGTTCTGCTTTTTCTTTTAAAGTATTAGCCTGTAATAATAAAGAGTCAACTTTTTCTTGAAATAATTCACAATCAGTCAGAATATCTGTTAGCTCTTGAAATTTACCATCACAAGATATAATTAACTCGTGATCGTCCTCTAACCATTCTAAAGTAAAGCCAGATTGTCCACAAAATGATGAGACTCCTAGTAAGATTGTTAATAGGTTCTGACTATTCTTAATAGTATTAATAATATAATTTAATCTTTGCTGTGCTTGTAGTATTTCTTCTGGAATATTACTGATTCGTGGTACTTGCTTTTGTAAAACTTTAGAATTGCCAAATGCTAACTTCATTCCTAAAATTTCCTCAATTTCTTGAAAATTAGCTGGCAAGCTAGGATAGTTAATATCAGAATTAAGTTGTTTTACCAACTGAGAGTCACTTAAAATATCTGCGGCCATAGCCTGAAGCAAATCACCCCATTCCATCCAGCACTCAATCTTTATTTGTAAATCTGTTAATGTTATTTCTGTTTCTGGATTACCAAATTTTTCTGCAATAAATATTACTCTGTTATTAATAGCTGTATCTAATAAATAAGCACTAGATTTTAATAGACTTGCTACTGTACCAAGACGAAGAAGCGTACTAACTGACTTATGCTTAACTTGGGCAAATCTAAGTTCTTGAGTAATTAATTTTTGAATGTTCCGTAGCTGCTCTTGAACATTATTTATGACAATAATTTGTTGCATGATTTCATGAGAATTGCCAATAGTTAAGTTAAGGCGATGAAAAAGTTTTGGCAATTCATTAATAAGCGTTTCTAAGTCAGCCATAAATATCCCTTGGGGATTTGTCGAAAGTTAATGCGAAGCAACTAAAATGTCTAAGCAGTGAGGTTATAGCTGGAGTACAAGCCTAACCACTCCTGTTGAGGCTAATCATCCTGGTTAATTGACAAATCTCAGGAACGATAGATTTATGGTTCCCGGAAATTTTGCTAAAGTAACAAGTCCAGTTTGAAAGTTGTAGAGAAAGACAAAATTGCCCAATCACTAACCTTATGAATGAAATTGATTTAGCTTTTACCCCAGCATTAGAGTTAGCGCAGTTAATACGTCGCCGTGAAGTATCACCACTTGAGTTGGTAGAAATATATTTAGAACGGATTCATCTGTTAAATTGCCAATTGGGAAGTTATTTTACGGTGACGGCAGATTTGGCGATCGCAGATGCCAAAGCTAAAACAGAATTACTGACAATCACCTCAGAACTACCACCGTTTTTTGGTGTGCCAATTTCTATTAAAGACCTCAATGCCATGGCAGGTGTACGTTGTACCTACGGAAATCTAGTATTGCTGAATAATATTCCTGACTATGATGATGGGGTCGTAACGCGGATTAAGCAAGCTGGGTTTATTATTCTCGGTAAAACCGCAACTTCCGAATTGGGTTCATGTCCTTACAGTGAACCTACGGGATTACCCCCAGCTAGAAATCCCTGGAATTTAGAATACACTCCCGGCGGTTCCAGTGGTGGTGCAGCAGCATCAGTAGCAGCCGGATTGTGTGCGATCGCCCAAGGTTCTGATGGTGGTGGTTCGATTCGCGGGCCTGCGGCTTGTTGTGGTTTAGTGGGTATCAAACCATCGCGGGGAAGGGTAAGTAAAGCACCAGTAGGCGATCGCCTCGCGGGGATTTCTACCAATGGGCCAATTGCCCGTACCGTCGCTGATGCTGCTGCTTTGTTAGATGCTATATCTGGCTATGTCACAGGCGATCCTTACTGGTTGCCAGATCCCGAACCATCATTTCTAGCCGCTACGCAAACAAAACCCGGTGCTTTGCGAATTGCCTTTGCCACCAGTATGCCTCCCTTAGGAGAAGCTGATGCCAACTGTCAGCAAGGTGTCCTGCAAACAGTCCAGTTATTAGAACAACTCGGTCACATAGTTGAACAAAAATGTCCAGATTTTAGCGGCTTAGTCGAACCGTTCCAAATCGTGTGGCAATCTGGGGTGGCTGCATCAGGACTTCCCCCACAAGCATTGCAGCCGTTGAATCGCTGGTTGTTGGCAAAAACGGGTACGATTGCTGAGTACATCCAGGCAGTTTACCAAATGCAGATAATTGCACGGCAAATTGTGGCATTTTTCGATACCGTGGATGTGCTGATTTTGCCAGTTTATCTCCATTCACCAATCCGTGTTGGGGAATGGGCTTCCCTGAGTCCAGAAGAGACATTCCAAAATATTATTAACTGGGTTGCTCCTTGTCCACCGGCTAATGCCACCGGACTGCCGGCGATCGCACTCCCTGTTGGTTTTGATAGTAAGGGTTTACCCATCAGCGTGCAGCTAGTTGGTAAGCCTGCTGCTGAAGCCACCCTCATCAGCCTAGCAGCCCAACTAGAAGCCGCTAATCCTTGGATTCAACATCGCCCAGGCTTTGCCACATAATGCTATGCAGGCATCCCTAAAACAAATTTCACTACTACACCTGTCTTGTTAGGCAATGGCATTTTGTCTGCAACTGTAACTGCTGAATCTGATTGTGAAATTATCACTCTCCAGTGTGACGCTTTACTAAAAGCTATTCAACAGAATCCTGAGATTCCCACAAGATGCTAATGGTTTTTAACACTCGGATTCAGCAATTGCACAAAAACTCAGTTAAATATTTAGATGTTTATCAAAAAGGAATCTCATCTGTATTTAAGTCCCCCTCTACATTTGTATCAAATAAAATATTTTCAGTTTCAATAAATAAAAAAAAGCTAATTCCAGTTTTTTCTAATATTTTAAATTGATTTTCTCTTATTAAATCTGTTGTCACAGGTATTTCTATAGATTGTTGATTTTCTGAAGATTCTAGACTAATGAAATCATTCTTAACTATAATTGCTTTTCCTTATTTACCCAGTAATACGGAATTGAGAATATCTTCTAAATTTAAAGAGTTATCAGGTAAGTTTTTTATACATTCTTGGAGGTGATCGTTATCCCAAAGATCGGATTGTCTATTTTCACGAATATAGAAAGGAGGTTTGTTATCGATATCATCTTTGCTATATTTATAGGCATCTTGATGCCATATACAAGTTGAACCATATTTGTCGAATCCCTTTAATGAATATCCAGGAATATAATCATTAATAAATAGTTCCCATATAGTTGCCGATGATGACCACTCGTGTTGTCTTGTTAATTGATCGTGAAAGTGGGATTTGTTACTACTTTTCTGATAACTATCCCAACTTCCATTAGATTTCAATCTTGGGAATTTAGCCTCAAACATACAAATTTTAGCCCGATTACCAGCACGGATTAATATAAGTGCATCACACCCAAAGATTTGTTCTGAACTCTTAGCTAAGGTTTTAGAGTCTAAAGATTGGAAGGTATACATATTTTTCACAAGTTGATTACTACGCAAAAACAGCCTTATATAACTTATAAGCGTAGATATATAATCTGGCTCACTTACGATGTAACCATCGCAAATATCTTGTCTAACATATTGGTCTAAAATATAAATACCTTTAGCTATATTGGAATTATAAGGATGTGAATAAAAATTAAAAAAATTAGACATCATTTTATCGGATAAATTAATTTTTTACACGTATCAGTTGAGACATATAATACCCCATTATTTTTTTGATGTTTTCAGTAATTTCACCGCATAGATAATTGTTTATCTGTCTTGATGGCAATCTCCAGAATTATTTATAGGGTATCGGCTGCATAATCAAAGACTAGAGATTCAGGATAATGGGAACTCAGCAGATACCTAGGTTGAATTCCCCAACTCATTCGTAGTGGTTATGAGTTATCGTTAACATTTCTAATTCGGGAAAATCTGCTGAGGCTTAACACTGACTTATTAGAGTAATATTTATTACTACTAATGAGGCTATGTATTATGTTTAAACTTCTGCCAGTTGCTTTAGTCGCTGCAACCGTTTTATTAGTATCAAGCAATAACTCCAACATAAGTCTAGCTGGAACTTGTGCCTCTAAATGCGGTCAAGGCCCAATCCAATTTAAACCAGGACAACGTATCAAAGTTCAAGTAGTAAATAAGACACCAAATCCGATCCAACTCCAAAAACCCTCCAGTACTAACCCAATTCCCCTGAACGCCGGACAGGAATTACAGATGGAACAAATTGAAGGTACTGAGCCAAATACATCTCTGATATTTTGGAACGAAGCGGGTTTAGCACTACAAGCAAATATCTCGAAACCCAACTTTGGCACATTGCGGGTAGAACTTCGTCCAACTTGGCGTTCACCTGGCGATCGCTCGTTGTATATTATGGATGATGGTAGAGTGAACATATTTTAAAATTCTCCTAACTCCTGTACAGACGCGATTAATGAGCCAGTGCGTTGCGGGGGTTGCCACGCCACTTCCTTCAAGTCGGCAAAGCCGCCCAACGGAGTGGCTCCCCGTTGTAGCAACTGGCATCGCGTCTCTCCTAACTTGTATTGTGCTGGATAAACCTGTATCGGAAATCTCAAAACCTCGGAGGCGCTTACCAAATCAGCGCTGGCAAATTTACCCACAGAAAACAGAATTTGCTCAATATCTGGCGGGTTTAATAAACCTCTCACCTATTGTCAGCCAGTTGTTGATTAATCGGGGTATCGAAACACCAGAACAAGCACAAGCATTTTTAGATCCAGAGTCTTTAGTCTTGCCTTCGCCGTTAGAGGAATTCCCGGATTTGGCGATGAGTGTGGAGTTGTTGCAAAATGCGATCGCTTCCCAAGAAAAAATAGCTATCTGCGGCGATTACGATGCTGATGGTATGACTAGCACTGCTCTACTATTGCGTAGTCTCCGCACTTTAGGAGCTAAGGTGGATTACGCTATCCCCAGTCGGATGCACGAAGGCTACGGGATTAACAAGCGCATCATCGAAGAATTCCACGGCGAAGGTGTGGGACTGATTCTAACTGTAGACAATGGCATTTCCGCATTTGAACCAATTGCCAGAGCTAGAGAACTCGGACTAAAAGTAATAGTCACCGATCACCACGACATTCCCCAAAAATTACCACCAGCTAACGCCATCCTCAACCCCAAACTGATAGCAGAATCTTCACCATATCGGGGTGTTGCTGGTGTTGGTGTTGCCTATATCCTGGCAGTGTGTTTAGCACAACAACTAGGCGAGACTAAAGGCTTAATCCAGCCGATGCTAGCACTATTTACATTAGGAACGATCGCAGATTTAGCTCCCTTAACAGGTGTAAACCGCCGCTGGGTAAAACGCGGTTTAAAGCATTTACCTAAATCCCACTTACCTGGAGTCCAAGCGTTGATTCAGGTAGCTGGCGTACAGGCGAGGGGAAGTGAGAGAGTAAGGGGAGCAGGGGAAGCGGGGGGAGAGGGGGAGAAAGAGTTCAAGATTGCTAACTCTTCACTCCTAACTCCTAACTCTTCAAATCCAAAATCGCTGAAGCCGGAGGATATTGGGTTTCGCTTAGGGCCGCGCATTAATGCTATTGGTCGGATTGGTAATCCCCAAACTGTGATTGAATTGCTGACTACGGATGATATGGGAATCGCACTAGAAAGAGCAATGCAGTGCGAACAAATAAATACTACTCGCCAGCAAATGTGCGAGCAAATTGAACAAGAAGCGATTGCCTATGTAGAAACAGAATTTATCACCACTTTACAGCAAGACAAAGTATTAGTAGTTGTCCAACCGAATTGGCATCACGGCGTTATTGGTATCGTCGCCTCTCGCTTGCTAGAACGCTACGGTGTCCCCGTATTCATTGGCACTTATGAAGATGATGGACATATTCGCGGTTCAGCACGGGGAATTCCTGAGTTTTATGTGTTTGCAGCTTTGGAATATTGTCAGGACTTGCTTGGCAAATTTGGTGGACATAAAGCTGCTGGAGGATTTTCTTTACCAGCAGAAAATTTACCAGCGTTGCGATCGCGTTTGTGTGAATTCGCTAACCACTGTCTAGAACCCCAACACCTCAAGCCGCTACTCAAAATTGATGCTGAAGCTAATCTTAATCAAATCGATCGGCAACTTTACCAACAGCTAAATACTCTCCATCCCTGCGGTATCGATAACCCCGATCCCGTATTTTGGACACCTAATGTCCAAGTTGTTGAGCAACAAATCGTTGGCAAAGGTCACATCAAGCTAACACTTAGCCAAACTATCAATGAGCAACAGTATAAAATCAAAGCGATCGCTTGGCGTTGGCGCGACTACTTCCCCCTACCGTCGCGTGTGGATGTTGCTTATAAGCTGCGAGAAAATTACTTTAACGGTGACACCTCCATTGAGTTAGAGTTACAAGGTGTCAGACTCCCAAATAATGACAAAGAAGAGCAGTCAATTTATCCCAAACTGCTCCCTCAATCTCACTTATTTTACGCATCGCCACCTAAACCGTTAAGAACCACCTTTCAGTATAAGCAGCGACATTATAGTTGTGGGATCTATCAAAAAGATTTTTTACCAGAATTGAGAATTAAAAATTCTGAAGGCAAAGTCTTAGTTATGCACCCAGGACGTACAATCGGTTTACTGGGCACTCATCGTGAAGAAGCTATAGAGGTTGATATCACCCAATCGCAATATGACAGCATCATTCAAGCTGCGCTTCAGGCATTGTCAGTGCTGAGTCCTGAGTTGTGAGTTTTCAAGTAAATTCTCACTTTTTTTCACTCAGCACTCAGCGAGAAGTTGCAAGGAGGAGCCACTCCGGTGGGCGGCTTTGCCGACTTGAAGGAAGTGGCGTAGTCTCCCTCCGAGCAAACTTCGGTGACTTAGCACTCTTACAGGTTGCCGTTGCGAAATGCCAGCACAAAGATTACCGCTGGGCCAGCAAGAACGATTAGTGCCACAGATAGTAGTTGGAAAATAACTTCCCAATTGATGCTGGTGAAAGCGCTAATTATACCGTCTAACATTTTTCCTCTTATCCTCCCAACTGGTTTAAAAATTTAATAACTCAATTGCAAAGCCCGCAATCGATCATATCTGGGGATCGGCTGTTACATTTAATTTACTTAACAAAATTATAGGAAAAGACATGAAATGGCAAACTGGCAATGTATAAAGCAATGTGGAGCCTGCTGTCATCTTGACCCATCAGAGCGTCCAGATTTGGATGAGTATCTTTCACCAGCAGAATTAGAACAGTATCTCAGCATGGTAGGGGAAGGTGGATGGTGCGTTAACTTCGACCATACCAGCAGAGAATGCCGCATCTACCCCAATCGTCCGCGTTTCTGTCGTGTGGAAACAGAAACATTTCAAGATATGTATGGGATTGAGCCTGAAGAACTCAACGATTTTGCCATTGACTGCTGTCGCCAACAGATAGAAGCAGTATATGGCGATCGCAGTCTGGAAATCTTGCGCTTCAACCAAGCTGTTGGTCTGTAAAGATGCCGTTTTATGCAACAGGGTTGCAATTTATTACGAAAATCTGAGAAAATGAGAAGAATATGAAAGCTCTCTAGCAATAAAACTACTGCCTGTGAAACTTGACTCCGCACCTGTGAGCCTTTCTGGCACATCTCAGACTGAATATCAACCAGAACTAGAAGACAGCCTAGAATCTAACTTAACTACTGCAATTATTGAGCCACTTCAGCCTCTAGTTGCTGATAGTCAAAAAAAGCAGGAATCCGGTTTGGTAATTTTTGGCACTACCTTCATTACCATCTTTCTCGCAGAGATTGGAGACAAAACTCAGTTATCCACCCTATTAATGAGTGCGGAATCTCATTCGCCGTGGGTAGTATTTTTAGGTTCTGCGGCTGCATTAGTAACCACAAGCTTATTAGGAGTGCTTTTAGGTAGTTGGATAGCCAGTAGACTCAGCCCAAAAACCGTAGAAAAATCAGCAGGGGTAATGTTGCTGTTAATCTCTTTAATGCTGTTTTGGGATGTATTTATTAGTCAGTAGTTATTCTCCTTGTCCCCGCGTCCTCCTCATCTCCCCACTCCCCTTAATCTTATGGACTGGCATCTTTTAGGTCTGAGCTTCGTTACAGTTTTTTTGTCAGAATTAGGTGATAAAAGTCAGTTAGCTGCGATCGCGCTTTCAGGCCGTTGTCAATCTCCACGCGCAGTATTTTTCGGCACAGCAAGCGCACTGCTGCTCACCAGCCTTTTGGGAGCATTAGCAGGAGGAGCCGTAGCAGAATTTTTACCTACACGTATATTGAAAGCGATCGCTGCTGTCGGATTTGCCATCCTCGCTGCACGCCTGCTTTTATTTAACAATGACGCATCACCCGATTCTGAAGAAACACCGTAACAAAGAAAGACGCAAAGTTCTTTTTTGCGTCTTCCTAATAGATTTAAAAGTCGGCATTCTCGTTGTTAAACTTGCCTATTCTGCCTAAACTTGTTGCCGCCAGCACCAGTTTAACAGGGCACCACCTGCTATTAATTTGACTACTTCTAGTACAAAATAACTGCCGTGTAATAAATTCATTTGCGCTGGAATTGCAGATGCTGCTTCAAAAAGGTTCAGATGAGTTCCAACAGCGGACATGTGCGGAGTTAAGAAATAAGTATCTAGCAGAGCTATGACCAGGAGCATTATCGATAATACAATGCCGCTAATATGCCAGCGAGATTGGGTTTTTCTTAAAGCTAGTACGCCAGTCAATACTACAGCGGCAGATAATAATTCTATGCGATTAAAATTCCAAAAAATCACATAGCCTGCTGTACTAAAACCTGTTTGACTCATCATACCAGAAAAGTAAAGACTAGGCATAATTACCCAATCTAAAACCACGCTAGCACTTAGCCAAAAACCCAAAGCAAACATGACAGCAGTTTGCCAAATTGGTCGCTTGAATTCAACTGTAGAAAGAGTATTCATAAGGATAATTGCTTGTGTCGTATTTTTAGTTTGTAACTTCAAGAGTATTTTGACAACACATATCAATTATCTTTTACAAACACAATTGCAAACTCAAAAAGTAATGATTGTTATTTTTTCGATGTATTTATACTAAATATTAATTTTTTTGTAAAATATTTAAATTATCAAAATCAATTGTAATGTTTAGTAATAGTTTTAGGGGTACACAGATATGTAACCCGATAAATTATGTATGTTCAACCCGATTCAAAACTGTTATATTATCTAATTCAGTCATCTAGGTAGAGCAATGCGCCTGAAAATTTTATTGGGCACAGCGATCGCAACTATAGCTATGATGGAAGGATATGCTTTGCAGCCAAGTCAAGCAATTCAGTTGCAAGATGGCACAGTATATTTCGCCCAACCACCGCGCCTTATTAAAGCAGTAACTACCTACAACGATGTTTATGTATGGGGTGCAACATATTATTTTACCGTCAGCCTACCAGAGAATGCGGGCGAACCATTGCAAAGGATAACAATTAACCAGCGTGAAGGAGCAGACTACGTTCGCTTTGACCTGAAGGACAGTTTCGCATTTGAAGGTAACCGCTCCCGCAAAGGACAGAAATTAGGATTAAAAGATGCGACAAGCGATCGCAAAACACAAACACTATCGCTAACATTCGACCCAGCGATATCTCCAGGTAAAACCATCACCATTGGTTTGAAGCCATTACAAAATCCCACAATTGCAGGTGTTTATTTATTTGGAGTGACAGCTTTTCCCCCAGGTGAAAAATCTCACGGTCAATTCCTAGGTTTTGGACGGTTGCATTTCTACAGTCGGGGCTTTGGCTTTAGTTCACCTTGGTTGTTTAGAGACTTCTGGCGTTAACAGTGAAAGGTCGAGCTTAGAGTAAGCCAATTATTTATTACAATCGGAACTTGCTAAAGAGATAATTCGAGCATTTCCTCTCGATTGCTTTTCTGCAACACTTATTTCCTGCAACCTAATCAATAAATTTTCATATTCGGTATTAAGATTCTTTAAATTATTTTGATATTGAGAGATTTCTTCTTGGTTTGTATGTCTCGATTCGCATAACTTTTGAAGTACTTGTTCGGCAATCCTTATTTCTTTTATTTTTATAGCTAAATTATTTTCAATTACTTTTTTTGATACTGCTGCTTGCTGTTGAAATTGTAGTAAATCTTCTTCAAGATAGTGGTTCATTACACTATTAACAACTTTTGCAGCTAAATTCAAATTTGAATGTGAATATGAAATCTTTAACACATCTGTATTTGCAATAGTTTCAATCTTTAGATTGTTAATTAGATCTTGTGACGAGATAGATTGACTATGAATACTATTTGAATTTAATTCTTGAAGGACACGATTTATTATTTTAGGTGAACGAATTATATCTATTGGCAAAGAATTAAACTGATTTTCTTGCCATACATTTTTTCGCCAAAACAAATTCCCTACTACTTGACATTTAGAAGATTCCGATGCAAATGAAGTACCTGTAATCACCAGACATGCCAAAACTATTATTAGTTTTTTAACAAAAAAGACTGAGAGATTAATATTTTTTATACTCATATTTATAATCAGACCACGATGTTATAACCTTTATCTTCCATTTTCATAAATTCTGTTAATGACAATATCTTTGACAATTAGCTACAAGCCTTATGCAGTCCACCCGCTGCCTTGGGTGAAAAGCATTCGCTGGGGAAATGACATGATTTTATTTCTCATTGAATGTCCAGACACCATCATCCCAATCAAATTCTGTTGGGGGTGATTGCAACCAATGCTGACAACGTAAAAGATGTAACATTGCAGCTTTGTCTTGATTATCAGCTGCTAAAACTTGGGCAAATTCGGCTCTGGCATGATTAAAATCGCGTTTGAGGTAATACTCGCGTCCTTTGTGATAATGCTCAATTACTTGCAGTTTTTCGCTTTGAATTGGATCGGAACGCAAACCTACAAGTTCGTATATAGATACTGGCTCATTTCTACCTTTGACGCGAATATAATCTAGTTCTCTAGCCCAAATATTTTCTTGGCAGGGTTGAAAAGTGTTCTGACTGATAATAATGTCGCAACCGTACTGTTTACTGACACTTTCCAGTCGAGAACCAAGGTTAACACCATCACCAATAGCAGTGAATTCCATCCGCTTACTAGAGCCAATATTGCCACTAATTACAGTGTCGGAATTGATGCCAATGCCGATATTAATTCTAGGTTTATTAGCCGCGTAACGACGTTGATTAAATTCAAATAAGCGATGGCGCATTTCTAGAGATGTTTGTACTGCCATCCAAGCGTGTTCTTCTAATGGTAGAGGAGAGCCAAAAACAGCCATGATAGCATCACCGATGTACTTATCTAGCGTACCTTTATGTTTAAAGACTGCTTCTACCATCGATTCAAAATATTCATTTAACATACTCACCACTTCTTCAGCTTCTAGGTTTTCTGTTAAAGTGGTGTAGCCGCGAATATCAGAAAATAAAATCGAAACTTCTTTGCGATCGCCTCCTAGTTTAGCGTCATCCAATTTCAATAATTCTTCTGCTAGTTCCTGAGTCATGTAGCGATACATCGTACTCTTGAGGCGCTTCTCATCACTAATATCTTCCATGACAACTAGTGCGCCACGAACTTGCTGTTGATCGCTGGCATCAGCAATTGAGTTAATTGATAAATTAATACTATGCTGTTCTGGACCACTACTTACTAGTGTGCGGTCTGGGTAATATTGCTGGCGGCATTTCAAGTCAGTTCCATGTAAAGCATTCTGAAACCATTTACTAAAGTTGCCTTCTTTAATAGCGATCGCATCACTAATTAATTTACCTTCTAAACGGTCTTCTGTTTCTAACCCTAGCAAGCGTTTAGCACTTTCATTGGCAGCGATAATTGACCCGGCTTTATCAGTGGAAATTACACCATTGGAAAGACTACGCAAAATATCCCGCTGCATTTGCTCTTGTTGCTTAACGGTGGCAAACAACTGGGCATTTTGCAATGCTACCCCCGCTTGGATATTGAAAGCTTCCATGAACTCTTCATCATTGCGGTCAAAACTAGCTTGGAAACATTCGGGAGCTTTAGGCCAACTAGCCGGATCGTAATGAGGACAATCCACTGATTTTTTTTTATTTACTAGTTGGGTAACGCCAATCAATTCTTGGTCGGCGTTAAATACTGGCATACAAAGTAAACTACAGGTGCGATAGCCATTTTGCTGGTCAAGTTGTTTGGCAGTTTCCGAGTCAGCATGTTCGTATAAGTCAAAAGGAATATTTAGTTTTTTACCAGATGCAGCAACAATGCCAGCAAAACCCCTACCTATCGGTACTCGTAACTCTTTAGTTGAACCATCGTCTTGAGTGATTTTCGTCCACAATTCATGGCTGTCGCGGTCTATGAGCCATAGGGTACTGCGATCGGCATTCATTAGTTCCTTGGCTTCATCCATCACTCGCTTGAGAGTATCTTCTAAGTCAAGACTGCTTTGACTTAAAGACTTAATTGCCTTCATCAACGCTGCTACCGCTCTTTGTTTTTGAGTGGCCATATAAAAGGAGCGCGACGACTCCAAAATCAAGCGAATTGAAGGCGCAAATTCCTGAAATAATTGTTCATCAACTGCGGTAAAGCCTATAGTATCAATGCGCTCTGAGAGGGGAGCCTCTGGATTGGGGAGCGGTTTTAATTTATTGAGTAATTGCACCACTGCTACTAATCGCCCTTGTTCATTCAGTAGCGGCAAAGCTAGCATTGTGTAAGTGCGGTAGCCAGTTCTTTTTTCTTGTTGTTGAGCAAATACTGAACGCGGATCGTTATAAAAATCAAAGGGAATATTAATTACTTCTTTAAAAGTGGCAACCTCACCAGCAATGCCTTTATCTGCTGGGACGCGAATTTCTGGAGAGCGATCGCCTTCTCCCTCAGCTACAATTGACCAAAGTTCTTGTTTTTCTTCATCTAATAAAAATATAGTTGTCCGGTCTGCTCCTAATAATTCTCCAGTTTTTAAGGTGATCGAGTGCAACATTTCTTGCAATATTGTCTCAAACCCATGAGAATCTAACATTGACAGAGTTTGATGAACAATCTGTAATTTTTGCTCAACTTCCGTGACAACCTGTTTAAACGTGTCCTGAGTCAGGGGAGCAAGAAACGTAGAGATAGTTCCCTTTCTTCTGGCAAGAGCGCCCATAGGGGCAGAATTTGGTTGCAAGTGGCGACTTTCTTGGTTATTAACACTAATAATCAAATCAGCGGTCTCGCCAAAACTACGTTTATGCACTGACATAGGTAATTTTTGATATAGCAGGTTTAGATGTTAGAAATAATTAACAATGTCATTAAATTTATCTAAGTGTTGTTTTTAGCAACAGCCGATTGACACTAACCACAGTGTAATCGCTTGTTAAGCTAGCGTCATCCTGCTTTACTACTTGTCTTTCTCAATCCATAGTTTGCTTGAGGGGTCACAATGATAGACAAATATAGTCAGTGTTATTGCCATGTTATATACCTGTAATCAAACGAAAATTAAGGGATAATACTAATTCAATAAATTACAACTATCAATCATTCTCCCCATCTTTCCATTTGTAGCTACTTTCAACTGAAGTGCCATAACTTAAACTTAGTTCAATCCATACACCCAAATCAAAAGTTTCTAAAGAATAGCAACAGATATATGAAATTATATCGAGTTGTTTGTCAGGAGCATCAATCACATAGCTTGATGCGATATTGTAGGCAAAATAAGTGACTATATAGATGCACTAGCGATAGCTAAGCTGCCCTCGTTAGATTTGCAGATATTACCCCACATCATAGCCATTACCTACTTTAATGGCTATGCTCCTAAGAGTACTGCTATACATAATTCCCAAAAAATCGTGCTTAATTAACAAATAACAGATTCAAACTTGGGGCAGTATAGATTTTTCTAAGGGCGTAGGATACAACATACCTTTTGGGAACGCTCTTGAGAACGCCCATACCCATGTACTTCATTTACCTAATAAATGTTATATAAAGTTGTGTAACAAATTTTCGACCGCTGCATAAAACTTAGATTAAAGCCGTACATATAAACGGATACACAAAATTCCGATCGAGAAAGTCTCCTGATTTTTAATGTGCTGATTGGTTTTGTGAATTTGCCGCAATTGATTACCAAATTTTTGACTCAATTCCGATTTTTTGGAAGAGGTAAATTGATATATGATTCAATTTTGGGTATTAAGATTAGTATCTGCTTTAGATAAGATTGAGGGAGCTATCTTGGCCACCGATACGGGTAATGACTGGCCTGTAATCTTCCGAAGAAAAAAAAGACCATCTCCTTCAGCACCACCAATCCCTAATCCATCTCAAGACCTATCGACTCCTGATGAGTCTGAACAAAAGCCTTCTACCTCTTTACAACCAAAGCCCAATCAGCCCCAAGAACCATTTGCTCACTCCGACGACTTCTCTAGGTCATTCCAGGTAATCTACAAGGTTGATACAGCAGATTTCAAATTAGTAGAGTACACAACCTAAGTCTGGTAGCAAGAATAAAGCCTGTTTTACTTCCCAATTCTGAACGCCAGTTGCTCTACTTGGGATTTTCCTCCATGAGCAACTGCTGTTAACGCAGCTTTAGCGACGTACCTCTATGGGGAAGCAAGCTAAGTGTAGCGAACCCACCAGACAAGGAGCGTCACTCGAAAGGCAACAGGAAAAAAGCTCTTTGAATTGTACTTCGCTTCGCAAAAATCAAATATAAGTCCTATAGTTGCTAAATTTCAGTCTGCTACTGGTCTAGAGAGGTGGAGATGCGGTTTTGTCACAAGTAGTGATGAACTCAGTTCTTTGTGAATGCAACTTAGTAGTTTTAAATAAGAGGCAGATTTTGAAATGACTCAAAGCGGTAAAGGTTGCTCTTTGCGACTAAGTTTAGCAGGTTCTTTCGCAACTGCTGGAGCATTAGCCCTCGGCATTGCCTCTTGTTTTACAAATTCTGCCTTTGCCCAAAGTCTCATTACTCCTGATACAAATTTAGGAACTGAAAACTCTCAAGTTATCGAAAACTACCTTAATAACCCGGCTGAAGCGCTGACGGGCGGTGCAACTCGCGGCAACAATTTGTTCCATAGTTTTCAGGAATTCAACGTTCAAGAAGGACGCTCAGCTATTTTCTTGAGTCCCAACAATATACAAAATATTCTAGTCAGAGTGACGGGTAGTAACCACTCGGAAATTTTAGGCAAGCTTGAGACTTCTGTTGGTTCTAATGCTAATTTATTTTTGATTAATCCCAATGGAATCATTTTTGGACAAAAAGCCACACTTCAAGTAGGTGGTTCGTTTGTGGCTAGTACAGCTAGCAGCATCAAGTTTAGCGATCGCACTGTTTTTAGTGCAACTACTCCCCAATCACCCCTACTGACGGTAAGCGTACCGCTTGGTTTGCAATTTGAGAAAATTGGCAAAGATATTAATCTACAGGGGACACTAGAAGTCCCAACAGGTAAAACTCTGGCGTTGGTAGGTGGCAACGTTACTCTAGATGGTGGCAACGTCAGCCTAGAGCGTAATAATCTACTAGCACCCAATGGTCAGATCGCATTGGGAGGTTTATTTGGAACAGGAACAATAGGACTAAATCTAGGTAATAATAACCCCCCCTTGAGCTTTCCTAATGACGTAGCTTTAGCAGATGTATCGTTTATAAATCAAGCTCGAATTGATGTTAGTGGTGAGGGCGGCGGTTATATTCAGCTACAGGGAAAACGGATCGCGCTTAATGATGCGTCACAAGTTTTCGCAGACACTCTGGGGAGTCAAAACGGCAGGGGAATCTCCATCCAAGCAGAGCAGTTAACTCTTCAAAATGGCTCGCAAGTAAAAGCTTCTGTTCGTGAGAATGCGACGGGTGACGGAGGAAGTGTAGTAGTAAGGGCAACTGACTCTGTAAAAGTGAGCGGAGAAATACCCAAGGGTAAGTTGAAAGCAGGTAATCCCAGCGCTTTATTTGCTGAGACTTATAGTGGAGGTTCGGCAGGCAGCTTGACCGTTGAAACGGGACGATTAATTGTTGAGAATGGGGCAAACGTAGCAGCTAGTGCGCGAAAGGGTAAAGGTCGAGGGGGAAATTTAGAAGTGACCGCCTCAGAGGTTGTAAAACTAAGTGGGTCTTCAGCTTTTAATCGTCCTAATGGCTTGTTTGCTCAGACTGAAGATAGGGGCTATGCAGGTTCCTTAACCATCGTCACCCCTACATTGATTGTTCGGGATGGCTCGGTAGTAGCAGCTGGTACTACGGTAAATAGTAGTGGCAATGGTGGAAGCCTGACTATAAAAGCTTCTGATGTGGAACTGAGTGGAAAAGCACCAAATGGTTTTCCCAGTGGCTTGTATGTTCGGAGTCGAGGTGGCGGAAATGCAGGTTCTTTATCGCTTACTACACGGCAGTTGATTGTAGATGAGGCTCAAGTCACTGTGAGTGCTGAAGGAGCATCAGCGAATGCAGGCAACTTGAAAATTACAGCTTATGAGATTCATTTGGATAGAGGAGGACAACTACTCGCCACAACTAAGTCAGGTAATGGTGGTGATATTACGTTAGAATTACGGAATTTGTTACTGTTACGCAATCGTAGTCAAATTTCTACTACGGCAGGCACTGATGCTAGTGGTGGTGGAAATGGTGGCAATATTACTATTAATACCCCTAATGGCTTCATAGTTGCTGTTCCTGATGAAGATAGCGACATCAGTGCTAATGCTTATAAAGGCAACGGTGGCAACATCCAGATTGATGCTTTTCGTGTTTTCGGCACGCAACCTCGCAAAATAAACAACCGATTCACAAGTGATATCACTGCCAGTTCCGAGCGTGGAGTAAACGGCACTATTGAAATCAATACCCCCGATATTGAACTTAGCCCAGAATTCATCAATTTACCAACTCAACCAGTTGAGCCTAAACTAGCTCAAGTATGTCAAGCGATCGCACGACGAAAGCAAAACAGTTTTACCGTTACTGGACGTGGCGGCTTACCTCCTAGTCCCACCGAAACGCTTAACGCTGATGCTGTTCTAGCAGATTGGATTACTCCCGACATTAGAGAAACTTCTTCTAGTGTCACTGTGGGCAAAAATCTGACTAACTCCACCCCAACAAGTATTGTAGAAGCTACAGGATGGGCAATAAATGCTAAAGGGGAAGTTGTACTCACCGCTAATGCACCTACTGTCACATTCCATGATTCCTGGCAGAAATCAACTAATTGTAGTGTGGGTCGATCGCCCTCTTAAACTGCGATCTTAGGAGTCTGTATAAGCTACCAAGCGATCGCAGTACAACAGTTTGTCAGCTTTCAGCCATCTAATAGCACTTTTCAAAAAATACAACAGGCCTACAATTGGGAACGGGAGTATCTCAACTCAAAGAAATTAGATGAATGCTGATGATTTTTTTAACCAGGGATTAAACAAAAGTCTGCAAGGGGACTATCAAGGAGCGATGTCTGACGACAAGCTGCTTTGCATCTACGCAGATTATACGCAGGCAATCAAGCTCAATTATGACTACATAGAAGCCTACTATAACCGAGGTTTGATTCTCGCTGAACTCAAAGATTATCAAGGAGCGCTCGCTGACTTTGAGCGAGTCATAGAAATCAATCCTGATTTTGCTGAAGCCTACTACAATCGAGCCAATGCTCGTTACTTTTTAGAAGATTACGAAGGAGCAATCGCCGATCATCATCAGGCGTTACAACTCAATCCTCAGTTCGCACAATCGTACCACAGTCGAGGTAATGCTTACTTTCTCTTAGGAGACTATAACAACGCGATCGCAGATTATCACCAAACAATAGAGCTGAGTACTGAGTTAGCCAATTATATACACTTTGATATTGCCAAGGCATTTCATTATCGAGGTGTTGAGCGTAGCGAACGCGGAGATAATCAAAAAGCGATCGCAGATTTTCAGCAAGCTTTACAGTGGCATCCTTATTCTGCCGCGACCTACAGCAGTCGTGGTAGTGCTTACCATACTTTAGGAGCATATCAGCAAGCAATCGCCGATTATGACCGGGCATTACAGTTAAATCCTGACTTGGCAGAGGCTTACCACAACCGAGGTAATACCCGCTATACGCTACAAGATTACCAAGGCGCAATTGAGGATTACAATCGCACTTTAGAAATTTACCCCAATTTTGCGTTAGCGTACTACAATCGGGGTCTTGTTCGTGCTTACTTGAAAGACTATCAAACAGCAATTGAGGACTTTAACTTAGCTCTGAAGCTGAATCCTGATGATGCACAAGCGTACTGCGAGCGGGGTCTGGTGCGAGAAAATATAGGAGACTATCAGGGAGCTATTGAAGACTTTAGCCTAGCATTGCAGCAAAATCCTAATTTAGCTTTAGTTTACGGTTTCCGGGCTAATGTTTATCGTCAACTGGGAGATTATCAACAAGCTATTGCAGATAGCAATCGACTTTTGGAACTCAATCCCGATCTAGCTGAAGGATACTGCGATCGCGCTACTGCTCATCGCCAACTGGGAGATTATCAACAAGCTACTGAAGATTACGATCGAGCATTGCAGATTAATCCCGATTTAGTAGAAGCTTTATACGGCCGAGGTGTTGCCCGCGAAGTCCTGCAAAACTATCATGGGGCAGTAAAAGATTACACTCAAGCAATAGAGCTATTTCCTGACTTTTCCCAAGCTTACTGTAATCGGGGTAATGCCCGTCGCCTTTTGGGAACACAACAAGGAGCGATGGCAGATTACAACAAAGCTTTACAGATTAATCCCAATTTAGTAGAAGCTTACTATAACCGAGGTTCGCTGCGTTATGCACAAGAAGATTATCAGGGTGCAGTTGCAGACTACACCCAAGCATTGCAAATAAATCCCCAAGTTGCAGCATTTTATAGCGATCGCGCCAATGCTCGCTATGTCCTGCAAGACTATCAAGGGGCAATTGAAGATTACGATCGGGCAATTGCTATCAACCCTAGCTTTGCTGAAGACTGGTACAATCGGGGTCGTACCCTTTCTCTATTAGGAGACTTACAAGGAGCGCTGACAGATTTAGACCAAGCTTTGCAACTTCAGCCTCATTGGGCTTTAGCCTACATCCTGCGGGCTGATATTCTCCGCAGTTTGGAGGACTATCAAGGAGCAATTACCGATTTCCAAAAATCTGCTGATATCTATTATTTAGAAGGAAATCTCCAGTATTATCAACAAGTTATGGATGCGATCGCCGAACTTCAACAATAATCTTGGGGACTTTCAAATCAAAAAATACCACTAGGCAATTGCTAACAGTTGACTGTTAACAACCAAGGGCGCAATATAATTTATTTCTTTGAGTTCCTATAGGCTTTTATTACCTAATATATATATACTACGGTTAGTCTATCGTAAAACTGTATTATATACCATGGTGTCTTTATACTCAAGCTTTACTAACCAAGCCAGTACAAACACTAAACAGCTTTTTACACGTCGGTCATTTCTTCCAGAGTACCAAAATAGTCTTTGGAAGATTGAAACAGGTTTTGTTCGGACTTTTACTTATTTAGAAGATGGTACAACCGTTGCTTTAGGATTGTGGGGCTGCGGAGATATTGTGGGCAAAGCTTTGTCAAAATTAGAACCATATCAGATGGAATGTCTGACGAAAGTGGAAGCGACAGTCTTACCACTAGAAGATTGGCATCAACCGACAGAGACTCTACTTGCCCACATCCAGCAGGCTGAAGAATTAATGGTCATTCGGAGTTATAAAAAAGTGGATACCATGCTTATTAAGCTACTGGCATGGTTATCGAAAAAGTTTGGTTCGGAAGTTGAAAAAGGACGTTTAATAGATATGCGTCTCACTCATGAAGATTTAGCTGAGATGCTGGGTTCCACTCGCGTGACAATTACTCGTGTCTTGGGGCAATTTGAGCAAGAAGGCTTAATAAACCGTTTATCTCTACATCGAATTGTGCTGAAAGAAGAAGACATTTGGTACTATGAAATTTAGATTGTGGCTAAATTTAGATACTTGTTGCACACAGGCTTTTGTTGAATGCTGCGATCGCCATGCTATGACTTTCTGCTCCAACTGAGTAAAAATAAGATTATGGAGCCGTTACAGTTAATTTATTAGTTAGCCATATAACAGCTTCCCTTACAGTGGCAAATTTAAGCAATTGTCTATGAGAGTCATACGCACCCGCAGTCAAGAGCGTATTTTAAACCTGTTGAAAACTATCAAACAGGGCATTTCTGCCCAGGATATTTACGTCGAACTACGTAATTGCAATCAGAGTATGGGACTAGCGACAGTTTACCGCTCCTTAGAAGCTTTAAAACTGGAAGGTATGGTGCAACTGCGGACTTTGGCTAACGGTGAAGCTCTTTATAGCCTAGCGCAGCAAGACAAACACCACTTAACTTGCCTGCAATGCGGTACCTCCATTCCAATTCATCAATGCCCTGTCCACGATTTAGAAGATCAGTTACAGTCCAGCCATAAGTTTAAAATTTTTTATCACACCCTTGAGTTTTTTGGTTTGTGCGGTCAATGCCAGATAAATCAAACTGCTGAGATTGGTGAATAGGCAGAGGGGCGGAGGGGCAGAGAGGCAGAGGGGCAGAGGGAAGCCAGTGCGTTGGGCGGCTCTGCCGACTTGAAGCAACTGGCGTGCAGAGGAGAGAATTTTTAAATAATTTCTCTGTGTCCTCCGAAGTTTGCTCAAGGGGGAAACCCTACACGCAACTTCTCTCCGCGTTGCCCCATCTCCGCGTCCCCGTGTCTTTGCGTCTCCCTCATCCCCCAATCTCATCAACTAGTACGATTGTTGGCTCCTGTTATTTGCCCAGAAAACAACTCGTTAGAATCAACCTGACCATCTGAGATAATAGAGCGCATACCCTCGAAAGCAGCAGGGATAGTGCGCGGATCTATAAATAAGACCTTGCTGCTATCGCTTTTACCAATTGTTGCGCCCATATCTAAATAGCCCAAGGCAAATAGAACTTCCACTGCTTTGTGGACACCGGGACTACTGTTCATTTTTTGGGCAATCAGTTCCGCTGACTCAGCAATGGCTTGGGCTTTGAGAACTTGCTGCTGACGTTCAGCTTGAGCTTTCAAAACGATCGCTTTTTGTTCCGCTTCTGCCTGCAAAATTACGGCTTTTTGACGGGCTTCAGCATCCAAAATTTGAGCATCGGCTTTACCTCTAGCACTATTGACAGCAGCTTCGCGATCGCCCTCGGATGTTAAAATAGCTGCTCGTCTGCGTCGTTCCGCCGACATTTGTAATTCCATAGACTCCCGCACTGCTTGAGAGGGGATAATATCTCGCAGTTCTACCCGTGTGACTTTCACGCCCCAAGGATCGGTGGCAATGTCTAAATCTTGTAATAAAAGTTCATTAATTTGGGAACGGGCGGTAAAGGTTTGATCCAACTCTAGTTGCCCCATTTCCGAGCGAATTTGAGTAAGTACCAAGTTCACCATTGCCGACTGGAGATTTTCTACCTTATACCAGGCCTTTTCCATATCCACGATGCGCCAGTAAACTACAGCATCCACCTCAATACCCACGTTGTCACGGGTGATGCATTTTTGGGGAGGAATATCTAAAACTTTTTCGCGGATAGTTTCTCGATAGACGATTTTATCGAGGAAAGGAAGCACAAAGCTTAACCCTGGTTCCAATTTTTTGTTAAAACTACCCAATCTTTCCACTAAAACTTCATTGCCCTGACTGACGACTTTAACAGAACCTGCCACAGCAGAACCACCAAGGGCTAAAAAAATAAGTAAAAATATCTGTTCCATTGTACGTCTCCTGATATTTGAGTATTAAAACTTGAAAATAGATGAGGGAAATGTGGGAGATGAGGCGGATGAGGAAATAGGGAAAGCAGAAGAAATAAAACTCCTGACTCTTGTACAGACGCGATTAATCGCGTCTCTACTCCTAATGATTAAGAATGTTTTCTGGCACCACAATTAAGGTGGTGCCTTCTCTTCTGACCACATACACTCTTTGATGGGGTGCTATGCTGAGTTTTTCATCGTCACACTTTGCTCGCCAAGAATTTCCCTCATATAGCACCCGCCCTGTCTGCCCAGCAGGAATTTCTATTAAGGTTTCAGCTATAATTGCATCCTGAATTTTAGAGTTGCGTCGTCGTGGTTGCAAAAACCGCCGAGAAAGCACAACCAGAACTGTGGAAAGCAATAGCCAAATAGTAACTTGTAGCCATATACTTAAACCCACTAGAGACAGCAGCGCCACTACAAAGGCACTGATTCCCATCATGAAAGCAACAAAAGCCGATGGTAATAACAGTTCCGTTAAACACAGAACTGCTCCTGCCATGAGCCAAATTAAGGTAGAACTTGGCATAGCGCCATCCTAGACACTACATTTACATAAACGCATTTCTGAGATTTAGATACACCCAGTCACTAAATGTTTACAGAAAGTAAAGCTTGTTTTTTTACAAGCAACTTTAATTAATTTCAGTAACAAATTGTAGCCAGGGGTACACAAATCCAGTCTATTCTAGCCTTCAAGTTGTTGACCGCTAAATTTAATTGAAATTCACGAGTTGATTTATTTTTTAAATTTATACTTTCATGATTTCTACTCAGCGGATAATTTATTGCATAAATTCTGACTGTCATAATCCTATTAATTCAATGGGTGACGGCATTTGTGCAAGTTGTCAAACTCCCCTAGTTCATCGTTATCTCTGGGCTAGTGGCTCATTGGCAGCCAAAATTCCACCAAGAACAAAAGTAGCAGATAGGTATGAGGTAATTACGCATCAGGTTTGGCTAGATACTCAACCAGGACTGTCACCTAACGCACCTGAAGAGTTGCCACAAGTAGTTACTCCATATCTAAAGCTATATCAAGAGCATTGGCATCTACCCCAAGCCTACGGGTTTGCTCGCTCTGATATGGAAGATGCAACTGATAGTGATATTCTGTTGCTGGAAAATGTCCCAATAGATGAAACAGGAATTTACCCAACCATTGCTGATGCGTGGCAACAAGCAACTGCGGTACGACAAGTCTACTGGCTATGGCAAATTCTCCAACTTTGGCAACCCCTATTAGAATTGGGAGTTGCCCAAAGTTTGCTATTACGCGATAACTTGCGAGTGCAAGGTTGGTGCGTGCGGCTGTTGGAACTTGCAGAGACATCGCATACAGTTTCTTTACAGCAGTTAGGTCAATCTTGGCAGCCTTGGGTAGCATCTGCAAAAACATCAATAGCGCACGAGTTAGAGAACATAGTTCAGCAGATGTGTAGTGCTGAGGTAGAGTTAGAGACCATTGCCACTCAACTCAATGCCTTACTACTTTTATCGGCGGCAGAATTGCCATTAGATATAGAGGTGGCAGGGGCAACAGATACAGGCCCAGCACTAACACAAAATGAAGACACTTGCTATCCTTTGACTTCTACTGACTTAGACGATCGATTACAGCCGCGTTTGTCGATTGTTTGTGATGGCATTGGCGGACACCAAGGCGGTGAGGTTGCCAGTCAATTAGCAGTGCAGTCACTGAAATTGCAAATGCGTGCTTTATTAGCAGAGGTAGCAGAACAGACGGAACTTGTATCACCAAAGTTGTTGCAGGAACAAATAGAAGCAAGCTTGCGGGTGGTAAATAATGTCATTTGCTCCCGCAATGACGAACAGAAACGCCAAGGCAGAGAACGCATGGCAACTACCCTTGTCATGGCAGTACAGATTCCCCAACAAGTACAAACGACTTCTGGGCGACAGTTAGAAAATACTCATGAACTTTACTTGGCTAATATTGGCGATAGCCGTGCTTACTGGATAACTCGCCACTACTGCCAGCTACTGACAATGGATGATGATGTGGCAACACGAGAAGTCCGCTTTGCCCGTAGTCTGTATCGCAAAGCACTGCAAAGACCCGATGCTACTGCCCTTACCCAAGCATTGGGTACAAAAGATGCTGAATTTATGCGTCTTTTGATTCAGCGATTCATCATAGAAGAAGATGGCATACTACTGCTGTGTTCTGATGGTTTAAGTGATAATAACTGGGTGGAACAATCATGGCAGGATTACGTAATGCCAGTGTTAACAGGCAAACTCTCAATTGAAGATGCTGTTCGGGATTTGATTAGTTTGGCAAACCAGAAAAATGGTCACGATAATACATCTGTGGTTCTGAGTCTTTGCCGTGTCTCGCCAGCATACTTAGTGCCTGTTACTCCCGCACAGCCGCTAGTAGAGATTTTAAAAGTAGAAGAACCAGAACCAGAACTACCAGAACCAGAACTACCAGAAACAGAACTACCAGAACCAGAAGAACCAGAACCAGAACTACCACAATTAGAACAAGCTTCCATGGCAGAAAGTTCTCAAGCGCTGCTGGATTTGGATCTAACAGAGGAACCAACGCCGACTCCTGTGAAAAAACCAAGTCGGGGTAAACCTTTAGTGCTGCTTGGAGGATTATTAGTATTGCTGGTGGGGGGAACCAGTCTAGGATTATTTGCTTGGTGGCAACTTAATCCGCAAACATTTCAAAAGATGTGTGGACAACTTCCCCAAAGAATGCAGCAACTGTGTCCGCAGCGCAAGTAATTTATCTTCATTAACTAAATTGATATAGCCTGCGTAATCAGTACTGCCGTTGGGCACAGCATATAGGAATAGAATATCTTTTTGTTGTAGAATTGGATTTGTCGTTAAAAAGGACAAAAAGAGCCAAGGGTGTCTTCCCTTGCTCGTTAGCTTACCCATCCTTGAGAAAGCACCTCTGATACACCTGTGGGAGTGAACAAGTGCATTCAGGAGGTAAAAGTAGGTAGGTTTACTGCCTACGTATCTGCCGCTAAACGGAAGTTGTAGCTGGGTAAAATTTCTTTATTGCCCTAAAAAACTAGGCAAAACTAAGGTCTTCCCACATAACCTTTTGGCAGCAAAGAGACTTTCATCCTGCGTTGTCTCTTGCAAAAGTACAAAATGACTCTGATGTCGCTAACTAACCACTATCACAGCCTGCACGGGCAGGCTTTGTTTGTGTAGCTGGTATAAAGGCTCGAAACAGAATCTCTGTAAAGGTTAAAAGTATAAAAATGACTGTTGGCAACAGTCGATTTTTCAAAAAAGCAAGTTCAGTGAGGGATGGCTGTAGAGATGCTTGTGGAACAACAAAAGCTAGGTGTAAATGTTGTTATGAAAATTGGCGATCGCGTCCGCGTTAAAGAATCGGTAGTGGTTTACCATCATCCTGAGCATCGAAATCAGGCTTTTGACATCAAAGGTATAGAAGGTGAAGTCATCAATCTAGCTACCCAATGGCATGATAGACCTGTAAGCGCTAACTTTCCCATTGTGGTTCAGTTTAATAAAAAGTTTAAAGCTCACTTGCGTGAGAGCGAATTAGAAATAATTTAATTACAGGAGTACAGACGCGATTAATCGCGTCTGTACAAGAGTCACGCAATTAATCGCGTCTGTACAAGAGTCAGGAGTTATTATTCCTCCCCTGTCTCCCTTGTCCCCCTTGTCCCCCTCATCCCTACTAGGCAGTTTTAGCACTATCATCTAATGTTTGCTCTGTACTAGCTTTCAAGCGGGTCAATCTACTTTTGCGTATACGTTCGCTCTCACGAACGCCACCCGCTATTTCATATTCGTTGCTGTTTCTGCCATACTTGAAAGCAACTCCCCTCAGCAACTTGTCTGAAAGATTGCTCAAGCTTTTTTCCATCTCATCAATCTTAGTTTTAGAAGAGTCAATCGCAGCTAGAGCGGTGTTATAAGCATCAATCATAGTGCGTAACTGCTCAATTGATTGAGTCAGGTTTTGCAAATTGCAATTATCACCAAAATCCATATTTAAATCAATTGCTTTCAGTCCAGCGGATCTAAATTCAGCTTTTTCCATAACACGGGATGTGCGTTTTTGACGAGGCATAAATATATTCCTTAAAGTAGGATTAAGAACTATTTTGACCTAATAAAGCTGTTTTATAGTGCAGTAAGATTAGCAAATAATTGTATCGATTTAAACAAGATTGGCGAATAATCCTGGGTAATTTCTCTTAATTAGCATTTTGTACTTGGTTTTATTGGCGATCGCTTGAATGTTATACCAATATCTGTATGAAGATGCGCTCTATAAACCTCCCTGTAGTCCCCCCTTGGTAAGCTACGGTGTACACACATCTGGGTGCTGAGTGCAAACTGTGTTTCGATCCCCCTAAATCCCCCTTAAAAAGGGGGGACTTTGATTCTAATTCCCCCCCTTTTCAAGGGGGGTTAGGGGGGATCGCAGCGTTGTAGGGCAAGCTTAAAAGACTTGTGTGTACACCGTAGCCTTGGTAAGGGGGGACGGCGTTAGCCGGGGGGTAAAATATGTTGCAGCTTCATAAATAAACGGTATTAATGGCAGACATCACGATGTTAAGAATGAATATTGCGGTACTGATAAATAAAATCGCGATGTTGATGATGAATATCGTCATATTGCTTATAAATGTTGTGATGTTAAGGATAAATATTGCGATATAGATAAGTAAAATTGCAATGTTCATGATGAAGATTGCAATATTAATTATGAATGTTGCGATGCTAAGGATGAATATCGCGATGTTGGTGAGGAATCCTAATATTTTTGACGATAACACCGGATGCATGGGCGATCGCAGTTTTTAGAAAGGCGATCGCTATCACCATATAGTTTGAACAAGATACTGTGTAATTTGCTGGTCTATTGTCACAATTGGCAAATTCTCTACTTGGCTTTGGGCAATCAAAATCCGATCGAATGGATCTCGGTGGACATCTGGTAAACTGGCAACTTGCAAAACATGGTTCATTTGAATAGGTAAACTTTCAAAGCGATTGATTGCCAGACGACTTGGGATATACAATTCTACAGGTTCGGGTAAAGTCAGTTTCCCTAATTTAACGTGAGTTCGATGAACCTCTCCCCAACCCCTCTCCGACGCGGAGAGGGGCAGAAATCTTTTTACTTTTGAACGAAAGAATCAAGCTTTTAAAGCCTCTCTCCTTTTTAGGGGAGAGGTTTGGAGAGGGGTTTTTAAATCCGTCGAACTCACGTTAATTTATTTTTGATGATAATTTCCCAGGCACTTACCACACTTAAAAATAGGATGTTACTTGAATCGGTAATTACATCACGAGCGTTTGCAGATAATTGAGAGTCATCTGTTACCCACCAAATAAATACATGGGTATCCAATAAAGCTCTCATTACTAAACGAAGTTAGAACTTTCAAAATCACTCAAGATTTCTTCTGGTAAAGGCTCGTTGAAATCTGGTGCAATAAAAACTTTACCCTTATCTAAGCCTGGAATGCGAGGAGAACTGGTATTTGTAAGGGCAACTAGACGTGCAACTGGAATTCCCTGTTCAGCAATCACGACTTCCTCACCGAGCAATACTTGATTGAGAAGTTCGCTAAATTTGGCAGTTGCTTGAGCAACGTTGACAGTAATAGTCATCTGCCTTGGTAATTACTTCTTAATATTCTTTATGATAACACCGGATGGGCGATCGCAGCTTGTAGAAGGAGCCGGGAAAGAGTTTTCTCAATACCCAGTAGCCGTTAAAATCAACATAATGGTGTCAAAGTGCGAAAAAAATACACCCACTAGGAGAAAAATGCCAGCTATTGTTAAACTACAACTCTCCTTGGAAGTTTTAGCAGAAGCAATATCTTCTCTTGATTTGACAGAAAAACGTCAACTTCAAGAGCTAATAGAGCAACAAATTTTTGAAGCCGAAGAAGCATTGTACGAAGATGATGCAGAAACACTCTCAGAAATTCAAGCAGTTCGCACTGAGTATAAAGATGGTAAGTCAATGGCTTTAGATGAATATCTTGCTAACTGGTCAAAATAAAACTCAAAAGCTCTCATGAGCCAAATTCGATTGTACATGGATAAAGTAATATTATGAACATAGCCAAACTCAGCACTGATGGCACTCACCAAGTTGTTATTTTGCCCGAAGATTTTCAAATCACTGGTACAGAAGTTTATATCAAAAAAATTGGTAACGCTATTGTTCTCATTGCCAAAGATAACCCCTGGCGATCGCTCATCGAGAGTCTAGACAATTTCTCCGATGATTTCATGACTACTAGAGATCAGCCACTCATCGACACTAGAGAGAGTTTGTAAATGTAATACCTGCTTGATACCAACATCTGATAACTGATAACTGTTAACTGATAACTCACCGCCACCATCGCGTCACATCCTGAATCGCACGGGCAATTTCTGCCGTTGCTGCTTCACCTCCTAACGCAAAGATAACTGGAAATAATGCCTTGATATCTTGCAGCAAATCAGGGCGAGTGTGAAGAGATAGTTTATCAAGTGTATCTTGCCAGAGGGGGAAAAGTTCCGCAGATGGTATTTGTGAAAGTCCAAAAGCTAAGGCACTCAAGACATGGGCGCGATCGCTCTCATTCTGAATCTGCTTGGCAGCAGCAAGGGCTTCTGGCAACAAATCTGGTGGCAGTTTCTCAGTTAAAGCACTCAAGACATGGGCGCGATTGCTCTCATTCTGAATCTGCTTGGCAGCAGCAAGGGCTTCTGGCAACAACTCTGGTGACAGTTTCTCAGTTAAGGCACTCAAGACATGGGCGCGATTGCTCTCATTCTGAATCTCTCTGGCAGCAGCAAAAGCTTTTAAAAAAAATTGTTGTCGCAGTTTCTCAGCTAAGGCACTCAAGGCTCTGGCACGAAAATACTCATCCTGAATCTGCTTGGCAGCAGTAAGGGCTTCTGGCAAAATTTGTGGTAGTTTATCAGCTAAAGCACTCAAGGCATAGGCGCGATCGCTCTCATTCTGAATTTCTCTGGCAGCAGCAAGGGCTTCTGGCAACAACTCTGGTGACAGTTTCTCAGCTAAGGCACTCAAGGTATGGGCACGATAATACTCATTCTGAATCTTTCTAGCAGCAGCAAGGGCTTCTGGCAAAACTTGTGGTAGTTTCTCAGCTAAGGCACTCAAGGCATGGGCGCGATTGCTCTCATCCTGAATCTTTCTAGCAG
Source organism: Dendronalium sp. ChiSLP03b (assembly GCF_034531165.2). NCBI lineage: Bacteria > Bacillati > Cyanobacteriota > Cyanophyceae > Nostocales > Nostocaceae > Dendronalium > Dendronalium sp. ChiSLP03b. The sequence continues at coordinate 84,528 of NZ_JAVRBR020000119.1, forward strand.
CAGCAAGGGCTTCTGGCAACAACTCTGGTGGCAGTCTCTCAGCTAAGGCACTCAAGGCTTTGGCGCGATAGTTCTCATTCTGAATCTCTCTGGCAGCAGCAAGGGCTTCTGGCAAAACTTGTGGTAGTTTCTCAGCTAAGGCACTCAAGGCATGGGCGCGATTGCTCTCATCCTGAATCTTTCTGGCAGCAGCAAGGGCTTCTGGCAACAACTCTGGTGGCAGTCTCTCAGCTAAGGCACTCAAGGTATGGGCACGATAATACTCATCCTGAATCTCTCTGGCAGCAGCAAGGGCTTCTGGCAAAACTTGTGGTAGTTTCTCAGCTAAGGCACTCAAGGCTTTGGCACAAAAATACTCATCCTGAATCTTTCTGGCAGCAGCAAGGGCTTCTGGCAACAACTCTGGTGACAGTTTCTCAGCTAAGGCACTCAAGGCTTTGGCGCGATTGCTCTCATCCTGAATCTCTCTGGCAGCAGCAAGGGCTTCTGGCAACAACTCTGGTGGCAGTTTCTCAGCTAAGGCACTCAAGGCATGGGCGCGATTGCTCTCATCCTGAATCTTTCTGGCAGCAGCAAGGGCTTCTGGCAAAACTTGTGGCAGTTTCTCAGCTAAGGCACTCAAGGCATGGGCGCGATTGCTCTCATTCTGAATTTCTCTGGCAGCAGCAAGGGCTTCTGGCAAAACTTGTGGCAGTTTCTCAGCTAAGGCACTCAAGGCATAGGTGCGATTGCTCTCATCCTGAATCTTTCTGGCAGCAGCAAGGGCTTCTGGCAAAACTTGTGGCAGTTTCTCAGCTAAGGCACTCAAGGCTCTGGTGCGATTGCTCTCATTCTGAATTTCTCTGGCAGCAGCAAGGGCTTCTGGCAAAACTTGTGGTAGTTTCTCAGCTAAGGCACTCAAGGCATAGGCGCGATCGCTCTCATTCTGAATTTCTCTGGCAGCAGCAAGGGCTTCTGGCAACAACTCTGGTGGCAGTTTCTTAGCTAACGCACTCAAGGCATGGGTGCGAAACTCATCCTGAATTTCTCTAGCAGCAGCAAGGGCTTCTGGCAAAACTTGTGGTAGTTTCTCGGCTAAAGCACTTAAGGCATAGGCACAAAAATACTCATCCTGAATCTTTCTGGCAGCAGCAAGGGCTTTTTGCAGTGCTAGTTCTTGAAGATTTGGTGGCAAATAATTGACTAGTTCTGTCAGCGAGTTGGCTTTCTCCTGCGGTTTTGGGTTTTGCAGGGCGTAAGCTAGTCCTTGTTCAGCAGTCCAAAAATTGTTTTTGACTAAAGCAATTAGCAGTTTTAGTGGTACATTAGCCGCCAAACTATTCAGGGATGCTGTAATTAAAGCATACCGACACTGCAAACTCACAACCTGAGGCAGTGTTGATTCAGTCCAATTCGCCTCTGTTAATTTCCAAGCACGAGAAATATCTGTTATGTAACCCCCAGCTTGTCCTAATTTTTCTCGTGCTTCAAACCAGCCATTGTTTGCTGTTTGTGACTCTTCCCCCAATAACTGGTGAATCTCTTCAAACTGTCCACCCTTTTCCAAATGCCAAACTAAACGTTGATGAATGTAACCATCATCAAGCAGAGTATGCCATAATCCATTCTGGGTTTTCTGCCGATACTTCTCCAAAAAAGCAGCATGAGCATTAGCAAGGTTTAAACCCAACCCAGCCAAATCTCCTGGGCGCTTTGGCACAGAGGGAACAGTTAACAAGTTACATGCCAAGTCGTGAAATAAGTCATGTAAACGATAGGTGTGTGTACCATCTGCTAAAGGGATTCCCGGCAATAGTAGGGATTTATTCCACAGGTATTGCAATGTCTCAGAAGCATCGCGCTCATCATCCATATCCCAAAGTGTTGCTACCATTTGGGGAGTAATGCTGACATCTTCAGGTAACACCCCAAGCCAAGTAAAATTTTGTCTTTCCTCTTCTGGTAATGGCTTGATACTCAGATTTAATGATGCAGTGAGGCTGAGGCGTTTTAAGCTGGCTTCATCAGTAGCATCTCTGGCTCCAGCAAGGTTAAATGTTTTTAATCGGGCAATCTCTTGCTGAAGGTCTTGTAAGAATCTTGTCCAAGAAGATGTACCACTTGCAACCTGAACTGCTGCCAATTCTAGTGCCAAAGGCAGATATCCAACAGCTTTGGCTAACTTCTTTGCTGACTGACGTTCTGCACCTATGATGTCACGTCCTAATCTTTTGGTCAGCAGTTCCATCGCCTGGGTTGCTGTCATCACATCCAGATTATAAAGCCTAGCTCCCAGAGCATGGGCAATTACCCCTTCACGGGTAGTTACCAAAACCTGACAACGCGCACCCCCAACATTAAACGCTTGTGCATCTTTTGTATTCCAAGCATCATCCACCACCAGCAGCACAGCTTTGTCATAAAGCAAAGTCCGCAAATGCAAGGAAGTTGCTTCTGTACTGGTAGGTTTAAAGCTATAGTCTCCTAATGCCTGCACCCAGCCACTAAGTAAAGAAAGCACGTCGGGTTGTTGACCTAATGTTGCCCAAAGAATACCATCACAAAAACGAGTTTGTATTTCTTTGTCATGGGCCAAAGCCGCCGCTAAAGTAGATTTGCCCACAGAACCCAACCCGTGAATAGCAGTAATTACCAAAGTGCGACTATCAGATGATGAACAGTTAAGGAGACGAGTCTTTAAATCATCGCTGTACTCTGGGCGTTCTACAAAGTGTTGAGGTAAGGGTGGTGCTTGAAATATTTGTATGTGACCTAACCCCCTAACCCCCTTCCCTACGATGGAAGGGGGAACATTCAAAGCCTCTCTCCCTGTGGGGGAGAGGTTTGGAGAGGGGTTATTTAATTTCGATTTCTTTGGTCTTTTGCTTTCCCATATCTCATCAAACCGTTTTAAATTCTTTTCCCTATCTTTTGACCATAGCTTGAGTGTAAAATGCCAATCCTCAACACCCTTGGTTTGCAGGCGGTTATCTTCCAGAATCTTCAAGAAATCCTTCAGCAAATTCAGCGCTTCTCGAATTTGCGCTTTAGTTAACTTGCCAGGATACTTGTCTTTTTGTGTCAGCAACTCTAAAGTTACTAACGTTGTCCGCACAGTCAGCTTAGGGTTAGCGCTGTCTTCTTCTTTCCAGTCGTGCTGAATTTTAAAGCCACCGTCCTCAAATTCCCCATCAGCAAAACCAAGCAACGCCTCTAATAGACGCTTGACTCGCTTTTGAATTTGAGGGCCGTAAGTAGTTCGCGGCATTGCATTTAAAAAATTAACCAAAAAGTTTGGGGCTACCCCAATTTGAAATTACCACCCCAGACTTATTAAATCCAGATTTTAAAGCATTTTCACCGAGATTAGGGTATTTGCCTAGGGACACAACCCCAAAGAGAACCTGTATATATCAACTCTTTGGGGTACAAACAAATGCAAGGCAAGCGTCAAGATGTTCTCGGCAAAACTATTGCTTTATTGCTAACGCTGCAAATCTGCTTAATTGGCTTCCAAGCTAAAATCCGCATTGACCAAGGCAACTCCAGCCTTGAAGCGTTAACTTGGATGATTCAACAATATATTCCAGTGCTGGTCAAAATTCGCAGCTTGCAGAACAAAAAGCAGAAAAAAGGATTCTAAAAAGATGCGATCGCTCTTTTAGCTCTTTTAGTTTAGGGCGATCGCTCCATCATTACTCATCAGCTACAAAAGCAAACTCCGATTTAATATTCCAGCGCTTACCGTCGTGAATCAATAACGTTAACTTGTCAGCCGTAAACTCAAAATACAACTGCCGATTTTCAAACTCCGGCCAAGCAGCTTTAAAGTTCTGCCTTGTCAAATCCCGAAATGCAACTGTCATGTGAGGTGCAAAAGGACGCTTTTTACCAACTTCATCCACAATTCCTAAGTTGGCTTCCACCTGATTCATTAAGTCTGCTTGCAAGTTCAACAGTTCGGGAGTTTTCACCACATCTATATATATGACACGGGGAGGAAAGGCAGCAAACCCGCTAAGTGTCATAGGTACTGACTTTTGTTCCTTAGCAAACTCTCTCAAAGATGCTTCTAGGACTGACAAATTATTATCTACCCATTTAAAAGGCGGTTGTAGCGTAACGTGTGGCGGAGACTTTTGCGCGTGGCGACTAGCATAGTTCTCAGCAAAGTACTGCTTGATTTGGTTGGCGTACTCTTGAATGTCCTGTGGCGGTAATAAGGCAATAAAAAAAAGGCTCATTCCAAAGAGTTACGAAACAAGAGTTAAATACTACAACTATATTTACAATACACTCCTTCATAAATTATCGTTCATAACAAAGCATAAAAATCTCTCCCTTGTCCCCACGTCGCCCACTCCCCGCGTCCCCACTCTCCCGCGTCCCCCACTCCCCATTTGAGGTTGCTAGCAAAATGCCTTGGTTTGTCAAAATTGAAGAAGGTAAAGTCGATAAACCCACCTTTGACCAACACGTACCCGCCCATAAAGCTTACGTTAAAGAGTTGATTGCCAAAGGACACAAAGCACGGACAGGCTATTGGGCAGAACAAAGAGGCGGTATGCTGCTGTTTGAGGCAGCCTCAAAGGATGAGGCAGAGGCAATTGTGGCTCTCGATCCTTTGGTGCAAAATGGCTGCGTCACCTATCAAATTTATGAATGGAAAATTGTAGCCGAATAACTCACTTACGGAAATTTGATGTTATGCTGTTAATAGACCTGGATCTATGCGACTGCAACGCCTAAATCTTGTCAGAACCGGAAGGTAGCAGCAATACGGGATGCTTGTGGTAGGCGTAGTCTCCGGGTCGCCCTATTTTTAGGAGCGTTCAGCGGCAATGCCTGGTTTTGGAGATATTGTTCAAAAAGCTTTTTACCTCGGTGTAGGCTTGGCTTCTTACGCGGGTGAGAAAGCGGGAGGAAAATTAGCAGAACTGCGATCGCAAGTCCAAAAACTGGCAGATGAAATGGTGGCAAAGGGCGAAATGAACACAGAAGAAGCTCGCCGCTTCGTCGAGGACATGATGAAGCAAGCTCAACAGCAGCAAGCACCTAGCGAAACGCCTGAAAAAACACCTCCTTCTGAACCTCGTCGCATCGAAATCTTAGAGGAAGATGAAGAGCCAACAGTAAAACAAGCCTCTACTGAAAATGTAGATCAATTGCGCGATCAAGTACTAGAGTTGCAAGAAGAGTTAAAACGACTGCAAAACGATAGGTAAAAGGCAACTTTTTATCTTAGGTGTTAGCAGTAAAAAGCATTTTGGCATAGGGTTCTACACAGAAACTTTATAATATACATTGCCTAGGGTGTACTCTAGTGCTTCAGTTTAGGTAGCACTAAGCGTCCTGTTTGTAGCCAGTAAGGGCGTTAATTTTATGGAACAATGGCAAAAAGATTTGATGGAAATTGTAGAAACAGTGGCTGATGAAGTAGAGCGCTTCCTTCTGGGAATGAGTGAAATGGTAGACAGCTTTTGTGAGCTAACAGAAGAATTTACTGAACAATTACAAAATAGCATTGTTATCGAAGTTGACCAGTACATACAGGATTTTACTGAACCAATTTTAGAAGTTTATTGGGAATTAGAAGACATCGTGGCAGATGTAGATCCTGGTTTTCCCTATTCAGTTGAACCTACGCCAGAACAAAATGCTGCTTGTAGGGGTTGCAGTAACTACCACGGTCATGTGTATGGTGGTAATTTGTTAGTTTGTGCCATGCATCCTCATGGATGGGATGATGAGAATTGTCCAGACTGGGAGCAGGAGTAGATGAGGGACGCGGGGACGCGGGGACGCAAAGACGCGGAGAATAACCACTGAACTATTGCCTTCTAACAACTGATAACTGACAAATGACAACTGACAAATTACCAGAAATTACATCTCAGCCAAGCCAAGAAATTAAGTATGGCGAACGCGAGATTGCGGAAGGAGAACTAATCACATTTCCGAATCCGCGTGTGGGAAAGCGATACGATATCAACATTACTTTGCCGGAATTTACTTGTAAATGCCCGTTTTCTGGCTATCCTGACTTTGCCACAATTTATATTACCTATATTCCTAATGAGCGTGTAGTGGAATTGAAGGCGCTTAAACTTTACATTAACAGTTACCGCGATCGCTATATTTCCCACGAAGAATCTGCCAATCAAATTCTGGATGATTTTGTTGCAGCTTGTGACCCTTTAGAAATTACTGTCAAAGCAGATTTTACTCCTCGTGGTAACGTTCATACCGTTATAGAAGTGCAGCATCAGAAGTAAGCTCATTTAAAAAGTGCTGAGTTAAGAGTAGAGACGCGATTAATCGCGTCTGTACAAGAGTTAGGAGTTATCTTTCTTTTGTCACTCTAGGCAGAAGTAGTAGTTTTATTTCCCCTGACTCCCCTGCTTTCTTATCCCCAGTCTCTAGTTATTTTGCAATTTTATTTACCGCAGACTGCACTTGAACTACAACTTTTTTAGATAAGGGAAGATATCCCAGTTCCAAACTGGACTTTTGTCCCTCAGTCAAAGCCCAGTCAATAAAGTTTTTCAACGCTTGGGCTTTAACCGGGTCTTGATATTGCTCATAAGTTAAAAGCCAAGTGTAAGTAACAATAGGATAGGACTGAGCGCCCATAGGATCGGTAATAAAAGCAATCAAGTTATCAGGGGGCAATTGAACCGCTTCCAAGGTTCTGGCTGCTGATTCTGGTGTTGGTATGATGTACTTACCAGATTTATTTTCTAAAGCAGCCACAGATAGTTTATTGCGTGTAGCGTAGACATATTCTACATAGCCAATAGCTCCTGGAATTTGTTGAAGCTGGGCGGTAACGCCTTCGTTGCCCTTGGCACCAATTCCCACGGGCCATGCTACAGCTTTCCCCGCTCCAACTTTGCTTTTCCATTCCGGACTGATAGCACTGAGGTGTTGTGTCATAACGCTTGTGGTGCCACTACCATCAGTTCGATGTACGACCACAATCGGTAAATTAGGCAAGTTTAACCCCGGATTAGCTACAGCTATTTTAGGATTATTCCAGTTCGTAATTTTTCCTAAGAAAATATCTTTGTAGACTTGGCGTGTTAGCCTCAGACCATTTGGCACATCAAGGTTGTAAGCCAGCACTATGGAACCAGCAGTTATGGGCAAAGCGATCGCTCCCCGTTTGATTTGAGCTGCTTGTTGTTTTGTAATTGCTACATCACTGGCTGCAAAGTCTACAGTACCGTTGATGAAATGTTGCACTCCAGCGCCACTGCCTATCGATTGATAGTTAATTTCCACATTAGGATTTTTCCGGTTGTAATCTAAAAGCCAGCGCTGGTATAAAGGCGCAGGAAAACTTGCCCCAGCACCAACTAGAGAAATATGTTCGCGGTTTTTATTACCGATAGTGCAGGAAGCAACACTCAGCGAGAGAACGATTACGGGTAGAAGGTAAGCTTGGTGCTTAGATGAAAGTTGAACAGACATATTAACTAGAAAGCAGAGGGGTAGGGAGAGATGAGGAGGCAGTGCGTTGTGGTGAGGCAGTCCTTCTCCTAACTCCTAACCCCTAACTCAGCATTCAGCACTGCGTCACCCTCTGGCTGAAAAGTCAGTTGCTCCAAAATCTCCAAAACTTCCCGTTCAAAAGCAACCTGGGCACGATTGGTTTTGCCACCGACATAGAATTTATCGCCTTTTTGCAATGCCCAAATTTGTGAATGGGAAAAGTAACTCATCACCGTACCCAGCATCAGCACGGCAAATCCTGAGTAAACCAAAGGTATACCTGGGTCGGATTTAATTTGTAAGCCAGTACTACCAATAACATCTATAATTTTCAGCGTCACGCCATTCACTTGGGTAGACATTCCCTTACGCACAGTGTCAACCAGCTTGCCCGTGGAATCGTAAATTAACACCATGCCTTGCAAGTCTTTGGCTATCAGGGAGACACCTGCACTCAAATCCGGTTTAGTGGGAATCCAACTTCCCCAGATACGTCCTCTACCTTTGGTATCCAATGATGCCATTGGTAGTTGGAAAACGGGGCTGTTGTTGAATTGAATGCGAACAGCAGCGATTCCCCAATCAGTTTGATAGAAAGTTACGCCCCGATAACGCAAGGGCTGGTTAACAAAAATCTTTTTGTGGTCTACTTCCTGTCCTTGATTATTCAAGACAGACATATCTGAATAAAATTGGTCAATTCCACCAGTTGGAGTATAGTCAATCCAAAAACGATTGACTTTTACAGACCAATCTTTCAAATGTTGAGCATTTGCCCAAGGCCCAGCATCTATAATATTTTTCACCTGAAATGTATCGCCACTAGTAATCATTTCTTGGGCAACAAATCCAGTCATCGCTCCCCATATTCCCCCCAGTAGAATAGCGACGATGCCCACATGAACTACGATTGGTCCGATGCGTCCGACTATTCCTTTACGGGCGTAGAGAATACCGTCTTTTTCTTGAAAAACTTTATAACGGCGCTTCTGTAATATTTCTTTTAAGGAATTTATAGAACCAGTCTCTAGTTCTGCACTCAAAGCTAATTTTTGAAATTGCCTGGGTTCTTCATAATATTTCCAGCGACGGGCAGCTTTTAGGGCTGGTAACTGACGAGTGAAGGTACAAGCGCTCAGGCTAGTACCAAATAAGATGAGTAACGCCAAAAACCACCAAGTACGGTATACATGGTCTAACCCAACTACCTGAATTACTTTCCAAGTTAGGAAACCAAATAAGGCGGGATGTTCTGGGTAATTTGCTTGGTAAAATGCTGGTGATTGACCTTGCTCAATTACAGTACCACTGACGCTGAAAAGAGCGATTAATAGTAGTAGTGCGATCGCTAATCGTAAGTTTGTCAGTACAGGCAAAAACTCCCGCCGCAAGAATCGTCCAGGTACTGACGACCAACTTGATTCTGTAGACGCTGAATTTTCTGTTGTCATTGATTAAAAGCTTCCCAAAGGAATCCGCGAAACTAAGGAAAATACACCGAATCCTACCAACAGTGCCCCGCTAACTGGGTTAATCCAACCAGACCAGCGACGCAACTCTAGCAGTTTTTTAATTCCAGCAGTAAAAGTACCTGCCAAAATTAATGGTGCGACATATCCTGCTGTATACGACAGTAGCAAAACAGCGCCTAAAATTAAGTCTTGTGTATTGGCAACCCAACCTAGTAAGCTGGCTAAAACAGGCGTGCTACAAGGGGATGCAACTAAACCAAAAGTTAGCCCAATTGCATAGGAACGCACTGCTTTTGGTAAATCTTGTGAAATCCAATTCGTTTCGCCTAGGGATGGAAATTGCAAGGGCAACGCTTCTAGTAAGTTCAGCCCCATGAGAATAGCGATGATGCTGACGATAATCGGCAAACCAATTCCCACCTGACCGTAGACTTTTCCCACAAAAGCTGCCGTAATGCCTAATCCTGCTAGTGTAGTTGCTAATCCTAAAGCAAACCATGTTGATTGAGCTGCTGCTTCTAGGCGGGTTTTTGCTTCATAACCACCGATGTAGCCAATAGTAATTGGGAGCATGGAAAGCATACATGGTGTCAAGCTAGTAAGTAAGCCAGCTGTAAAAATTATGCCAATACTAAGCAAGCTCAGGTGCGTCAGTTGGTAAGAAACCAGGGTATTGGCAAATTGTTCTAATTGATAAAGTCGGGTTTGCAGGTTCTCAAGCATGAGGAATTTATGAGCGGGAATGCTTACTCTGCTTGCATTTTAGCGTATTTTATTATATCTACGCTCTTGAATTTCCTCCCAAGCTTACCCCGCCAACGCCGCACTATTGCGGGAAAGTTAAGCTAAGATTTGAGCGATCGCTTTTATAAGTAACTTTCGCATCTAAGTAAATACTTTTATCAAGTAATCCTGATGTCAAAGGTTTAAACTGTAGTTGATTCCGGCAATTCAAACTTGTAACCGTAGCCTCGAACAGTTTTAATAAACTCAGGTACGCTAGTATCAGCTTCCATCTTTTTGCGAAGCTGACCGATATGCACATCAACTACTCGTCCATCTCCCACATAGTCGCAACCCCAGATTTTTTGGATGAGCTGGGGACGACTCCATGCCTGACCTGGATGACTCGCCAGAAAATGTAAAATATTGAATTCCAAAGCTGTTAAAGTGAGAGGCTTATCATTAAGTGTCACCTCTCGACCATCTGGGTTAATTGCTAGCTGTTTGAAAACGAGGCGCTGTGTAGGAGAAGGGTTAATGCTGCGTATGCGTCTTAAAAGGGCTTGTACTCTGACTTCAACTTCTGCTAGGCTAAACGGCTTAGTCATGAAATCATCGGCACCTGCCGCCAGAATGCTAATTTTATCAGTTTCGGCAGTCCGCCCACTCAATATCATTACCAAGACATTAGTACGACTCTGCATTTCCTGACAAAGCTGATAACCACTGGTGTCTGGCAAATTCCAATCCAAAATTACTAAAGCAGGATTGAAGCGATCGAACAACGATAGTGCTGTTTTACCATCTGCGGCAGACTCTATTTGATATTTTCGACCTAAATAGCGATAAATCAAATTGCGAACGCCAAAATCGTCATCAACAACCAGAATTTTGGCACTTGTAGCGGGAACCATCACCATAACCTTCTAGCCTATTGTTTATCCGGCAATTTACTGTCCGTATAGCTACTCTACGTTAGCCTAGCCTTCAGCGTAGGTGTTGCCAAAGGCTTCCACTTTACAGTCCGGCTAATGAGAAAGCTGTACTAGAGGAATCTATAGCTGCATATACTTCTTGGGAATTGGGAATGTTGATTCCTGTCTACCTCGGTTGAGTACGTAGACTTGAAGCAGCTTTTCTCCAGACATTGCCACTGTAGTACTTAGCTACATTTAAATTTTCTATGAAATTTATAAAAAATTCAGCTATTATAATGCATACCATATGTATAACTTTCGTATAACTTTGGTATGTTTTTAGTATTTAATGGTATAATTGTAAATCTTTGAACTTAAGAAAAGTTTAACTTTATAGGTGTATCCCCTTAACAACAAATAGCCTGCGCTGAGCTCTACCCAGTTGAGGCTAACAAACTTAAAACAACTGTGTCATAACAAACGCACAGAACGCCCTAATTATAACTCCTGCACAATACCTTACTCGAAATCTACTCGACGGAGAAGCCTCTTTTGGGAGGCTAAGAGTATTCGTCTAGAGTGTATTCACCTATGTATATAAAGATATTGTATGAAATTTTAGAATTTCAACTGAGGTATGACGAGTCAAGGACTGAGAGCATCACCAGAAGGCATCAAAGCAGCAAAAACAGCTTTAACTGACAAAACCCTAAGTCAATATAAGTTAGCAGCAGCTTTAGGTATCACACGCCAACCAGTGTCTAAGTTTTTTGCGGGTGAGTCAGTATCCCGCAGTTGTTTTGTGCAAATTTGCCAACAATTAGGGTTATCCTGGCAAAAAGTTGCTGGCTTACCTGAAGATATGGTATCTGAGGCAACTAATAAAGTACAGCCTAATGGTGTTGACTTTGATACATTGGTGCGAAAAATTCGCCAACAGCGCCAAGACAAAATCCCAGATCAATGCGGCACTTTGCAAATGTTAGACATTGCTCAGGCAATTTCTGTACTTGATATTTACACCAATGTCAACGTCTTAGAGGAATTAACGTGTCAGCAATGGCTAGAAATTTCCGACCTAATGCAAGACTTAAACCATGAGTCTAACTTTAAACAACTTGCAGAAGACAGCCATCAGAGAAAGTTACCAGGATTAGAAGCTGTATCGCGTTACTCGAAGCTGATGGTGCTGGGTAAGCCAGGATCGGGTAAGACTACATTTTTACAATATTTGGCGATCGCTTGTAACAAAGGTGATTTTCAGCCGCAGCACATAGCAATTTTCGTCAGATTGAAAGAATTTGCTGAAGATGCCAAAGAAAATAATCAATTTAATTTATTGAAATATATCAGCCAAGAGTTTCTCAGTTGTGGTGTTGAAGAAGAATCGACTGCAACTATACTGACTGAGGGCAAAGCGTTAATTTTACTAGATGGGTTAGATGAAGTGCCATCAGACAATGCAGAACGAGTTACCAGAGAAATACGCAGATTCACCCAAGTTTACTACAAAAATCAGTTTGTTATTAGTTCTCGAATTGCTGCTCAACAGTACAGATTTCAAGGATTTACTGAAGTTGAAGTTGCAGATTTTAACTACGAACAAGTCGAAGCTTTTGTAAAAAAATGGTTTGTTGCAGTTGCTCATAAATCCAGAGAAGATGGAGAAGCCACAGGAAATTTATTTATTCATCAGCTAAATCTTCCAGAAAATCAGCAAATCAGAGAATTAGCTACCACACCAATCTTGCTACATCTAATTTGCTTAGTATTCCACGGAAAAGCTGAATTTCCATCTAATTTAACCAAGCTATACGAGCAAATACTAAATATTTTGCTGGTAAGATGGGACGAAAGAAAAGGTGTAAAACGACAGACATTTCCCTGTCATTTGACTGTACATAGCAAAAAAAAGCTACTCTCTCAAATTGCTGCTATCACTTTTGAGCAAGGGAATTACTTTTTTACGCAAGAAAAAATTCAGCAACTAATTACTAACTATATAGGCACATTACTTAATCTAAGTATAGATTCAATTCAATTCCAAGAAGTTAGTGAAGTAGCACTACAACTAATTGAGGTGCAAGAGGGTTTATTGGTAGAACGGGCACGAGGAATTTACTCTTTCTCCCATCTGGCATTGCATGAGTATTTTGTTGCTAAAAATATAGTTGAATCCCAAGACCAAGGTTGTAAAAGTTTAGTCACTCATATAACAGAAGCACACTGGCACAATATATTTTTGCTGACCGTTAGTATGTTACCTAATGCGAATGAAATCCTAGGTTTAATGAAACGCAAGATTGACTTGCTAGTAGCTAAGGATAATAAAATACAGGATTTTTTAATTTGGTTACGTCATAAATCGATTTCAGTCTCTACCAGCTACAAAGCAGCGGCTGTTCGTGCTTTTTACTTAGTTTGCGTTAGGCGTACTCCTGCGGAATATTTATTCGCCCATGTCGTTCGCACAGCATCTTTAACAACAGAAGATGAGGATAGTTTTTACCGTCAACATCATGCCTTTGTTCATACTCCTAGCTATGAGCTTGAGTATGCCCTTGTTGGCAACATCGCTTTTAACTCTGACCTTGCTCTTGACGAGTTCCTAACTAGTACTCTTACATGTGCTGGTGAGCTTGATTTTGCTGTCGATCTGACGCTCAATGATGCTCTTGTTTTAGACCATGCTCATGCCCTAAGTATTGCTTTTGATGAGGCTCTAAACCTTGTTTTGGAACCTGAATTCAAAAAAGATATGCAAAAACTTAAAAAACAATTACCCCCTATAGAAAGCTATCCTAAGCAATTTCGCTGCTGGTGGCAAGCCAACGGTAAAGTTTGGGGTGAGAAATTGCGATCTTTGTTAATTAAACATCGGAATATTGGTCATGATTGGCAGTTCAATCAACAGCAAATAGAGTTGCTCCAACAATATTATGAAGCCAACAAATTATTAGTAGATTGTCTCAATAGGGCTGCAAATGTAACTCCCTTGGCACGGCAGGAGATTGAGGAAGCATTGTTATTGGCGATCGCTGATATTCAAAACTAAAAAATCAAACATTTTTTCAGAGCAAAATTGTAATTTTAAAATATATATAAATAGAGTGATAAAAGTATGTTTTTTGGGTTATTGCTTAAGTGGCATAAAATCTGATAATGAAGCAATCTATCATAAGAGATACTTTAAAAGTATTCATCCCATAGAAAGATAAATATAAATAGTAGAGTCCGTTAAATTGCTAATAATGCAATTCAATTTAGGAAGAGTTATGAATAGCAATAACCTCGGCGGGATCATTCCTCAACAGCCCCCAATAGAAGCACAATCTGATGCTCATGTGCTTAAATCTCGTTTGGAATGGGGCGAACCAGCTTTTACAATACTTGATGTGCGCGATCGCGAAACCTATAACGACGGTCATATCATGGGAGCGATGCCAATGCCAACAGATGACTTGGTAGACAGAGCCTCATCAACTATAGATAAAAGCCGTGACATTTACGTTTATGGGGCAACTGAAGAACAAACATCTCAAGCTGCACAATCGCTCCGTTCCGCTGGGTTTGTGCATGTATCAGAACTCAAAGGCGGTCTAGCTGCATGGAAGGCAATTGGCGGGCCAACAGAAGGGATTGTTGAATCTAGAACTCCCGCAGGCGCGGATGACTACAATGTAGTCGATCGAGTTAAAGATCACTTAGGAAATCAGCCAAAGCCTGGTACTTCTATCAAAAAGGACATTGCTGAAGCCAAAAATCGTGCAGGCGAAGCAGCTTCTGAAGCCAAAAATCGTGCAGGTGAAGCAGTTTCTGAAGCCAAAGAAAACCTGGAAAAAGCAGGTGATAATTTGAAAGAGGGTGTTAAAGACTTTAATGAAAATCGACAATAATATTTAGTGATTGTCACTAGTCAGCAGTCAATAACAATTAACAACTGACCCTACCCTGCGGGAACGCCTAACGGCGAACGGGTGACGCTCAAAGACTCGCTAACGCTGCGCTAACGTCAGTTGTTCATGGGGAAAACCCCCAAGACCACGCTGACTCACAACTAACAAGTGACAAATACCCTCAATGTTCAAATAAATCCTTGAATTGCAATATATCTAAGGAAACTATCGTTGGTAGAACTTGAAAGCACTCTTGAGCAAGTTCCCAACGATCTTCACGTTTGAGCATTTTTATAAGCTTCTGGCGCACGCTCAGTAAGTAGCGTACATCATTGGCGGCGTAGCTTAGTTGTGCTTCAGTTAAATTAGCAGCGTTTCCCCAATCAGAACTTTGAGCGCTTTTATCTAGTTCTACTTGTTCGAGTTCTTGCACTACATCTTTGAGTCCGTGGCGATTGGTGTAAGTCCGGGCTAATTTACTAGCAATCTTGGTGCAAAAAATTGGCTGAACTCTAATCCCTAGGTTGTAGCGTAAAGTAGCAACGTCAAAACGAGCAAAATGAAATACCTTAAGGACATTCGCTGCTTCTAGCAGTTTTTTGAGGTTTGGGGCATCTTTTTGACCTTTAGCTATGCGAATCGCTGTTACTTTACCCTCTGGGTTGCATAGCTGGACGAGACACAAGCGATCGCGTTGGGGTAACAATCCCATTGTTTCAGTATCGACAGCGATCGCTTCAGATTTTAAATAATCACAGAGGGCAGCATCACTAAGGTCGCGATCGCCAACCTGAAAATCTTGTAATGTCATGAATCACTTAAAAATAAATGTAGTGTCTTATGAGCAGAAGCCAGAAGTCAGAATAAATATTTTTCTGTTGTCTGTTGGCTGCTGACTTCTGAATTCTATTTGTTAAACACTACATTATTATTGTGCAAATTTTAATTTTTAATTCGTGCAGTGGTACTACCAGTAGTACCACTGTGGAGAAAAATTTGCGTCAGATATACTTCTCCTTGCTTATTGGCGGCAACACCAATCCCAGTCAGGTTGTAATTGCCTTTAATATTCTTCAGATGTCCGGGACTATCAAGCCAACCAGTAACTGCTTCGCTAGCAGGATTGCTATATCCCTGATTAAAAGCGACATTTTCTGCTGCACTGTTGAAGCGCAGGGGAATAGCTGTAACTCGCCGTTCAAACCCTTGATGACTAAATGGGACTTTACCCCTAGCCATGTTTTGACTATGAATCCTTGCCTGCCGAGAAATAGTTGGATTTAGTTTTAACTTAGGCAGTTTTTTAGCAGCCCGATACCGATTAATTTGGTCAAAAACTGATTTCTCCAACGCAGTAGTTTCAAAAGTAATCGATGTAGCAATCTGACTTGAAGAAATTGACAACGGTTGATTGTCAGTGGTTTGTTTTGTAGAACTGTGACCCGGTATTGGACTAGTCATTAATCCACTAGCAAGGACAAGCATACTTAAAGCTATGCCAAAAGCAGGTTGTCGGGACATGGAGAATTACGCGATGTATATACTTAATTAGACCTATACTCTACCTTCTAGTTCTTAGAATATATAACAGGATACTATTGAAGATTTATAAATTTATGTCATTTTGGCACATCTTTTGTCAGTTATGAGCCAGTACGGTGAGTCCAGCACTGCGGAGAGAAGTTGCCATAGCGTAGCGAAGCGCGAGTCTTCTCCCAAGGGGAGCCACTCTGACAGGTGTAGGTTTTTTACGTTTTGTTCCTAAAACCCTGGTTTTAGGGTGTAAGGGTGTGGGGGTGTAAGGGTGTAGGGGTAGAAGAAATGATGATTAGAGCGTTAGTTTTATAGTCATTACTCATTGCTTGATTAAAAACCTACACTTGTGAGGCTCCCCCTGCCCCTCCGCCTCCTACGGCGCATTGAGTAGATTTTTTGCCTTCAGAGTCTTCACAACTGATTCAGCTGCTTTAGACCCTTGGCGATAAAAGACAGCAGGTTGTCCGAGGGGAGCGGCTACGTTTTGTCGTATACCTATTGTCATGCTGTAGGTCTTACCACTCCACAAGTGAACCCACTCGCCAGCCGGAAAATATACGTTTACGCTCTTTTTACCCAGCTTCAGTACTGGTGCTATTAAGAACTCACTACCTAAGAGAAACTGTTCTTCAAGTTTGTAAACATTCGGATCGTCAGGGTAATGCAGAATCAGATGCCGAAGCATAGGATATCCTTTCCCTGAGGCTTCTGCCATCAACTGCTGGCGATATCCAGCCAGTGCTGCATAGACTTTCGCCCAGTGACTGAAAGTTGTGAGGGTATCTTTATCTGTATAAAATTGAACGTTCTTATCTGGCTGATTGCCTTCATGGGTGCGGAATACGGGCGTGAAAGCATTCAGTTCCATCCAGCGATAGAGTAGTTCCCGCGATCGCCTAAACCCGACACCGATGGCTTCCAGAATCGGGTTAGCAATACTTGTATAGCCACCAATATCACTGTGGTTGATACTTAACCCAGAGAAGCCACCACTGATTGCACCTTTGACAGCACTGGCTATGCCATCATTCATACCCCAAGTAGTGTTCTGATCTCCTAACCACATACATGTGCTTTGAGATGGAGTTTTCAAAAATCCGGCTCGATTGAAGAACCAAGCATCTCCTTCCCTACCTGCTTCTTGAATCGCTTCTCGGTTCAGTGTTACCCAATCAACCGGATATTGGTTGTGATAAAGTAGCCCAGATTCATCGCTAGCATAAATTCCTTCAAACGGTGCTGCTTCTGCAAAGTCAGCCATCCAAAATTTAGCGCCTTTGCCTAGCACTTCCTCCTTGAGGACATTTTTAAACCATTTGCAAGCATCTGGATTAGTCAGATCGAGCAAAGCTGCGGAGAAATCGGTACTTTCGATCAGGTATGGTTCGGCTTGATTTTTCTTGACCACAAAGCCTTTTTGTAAGGCTTCTGTGTAGAGATTACGCTGTTGTGAGTTGGATTTGTGCGGGCGATCGACTAGAAAAGGGTTGACATATACTCCAACTGCAATTTCTGCCTCTGCCAAGTCACTTACCAACTGCTGCCAACCTGGATAGGTGCTTTCGTCGAGTTGCCAGTTCCACCACAACTGTTTTCCCGCGATTGTGCGGCGTTGACCGACCCAATCTTGCAGCCAAAATGCCGCAATGGGGGTGTCGAGTTCGCGCAACTGCGACCAGACTTGCCGGACTAACTGCGTACCTCCTTGCATACCCACCACTGCCCCATCATTTAACCAATCGGGAAGCGGTGACATCCTTCCCACATAGTTGGTGTAAAGTTCAATAATATCTAGGGGTGTCTCGCCGCAAAGCATTCGCCCTTGCATACAACTAGATGAAACCCGGATAGTTGCAATCTGCGGATCGCGCAAGTTGAAAATTGAGGGTTCAGTGTTATTCAGAAATATCGATCGCCCCTTGTTGGTTACAAAGTAGGGGATAGGTGCATAACTCGAAAATCTATTACCAGCGACACCTAGGAGATTCAGAGTTTTCGGACCGCGATCGCCACGACCAATTCCCCCCTCCTCGCAAACGATTGGTATCCACTGTCCTTTGCAGTCGATTTGAGAAAATTGCTCTCCAAAACCGTAAAAGTGTTCGTCTGGGGAGGTTATGAATTGCAACTGTGTCTCATTCACATTCCCATTGCCAATTTGCAGTTGAAAATCAAGTTCCTTTGGCCCAACAGTTCGCAATGTTAAGACATATTGGGGTTGCTCGCTAGTATTTTGGCGATTTTGGAGACGACCATAAATTATCAAGGTATCGTCTTCTTGCTTAATCCCGTCAACAATTTGATCGCTAAACTCTGCTTGTTTTTGTTCGTCAATTTCTATAGAACCTCGTTCTTCAGTGATAGTTAGGCTCACATCACCCCCACTGACAAAGCTATGACCGGGGGATGTCTGCCATATTACTTTTGCTTGGTTACTTTGATGGATAATCCTTAAACAGGGCTGTTTTGTATTGCTACCTTGCCAATCAATCGTAAATTCTCCCAATTGAAAGCTTTGACTGGGTACAGAAGTCGAAATATTACCAGGCGAAATCAATTTCCAACGGCTCAGCTTTTTCAGCGGTTCAGTTAGGAGTCTCAACAGCCGCTTCAGCGCCCAACCGTTACAAGCAATAGTGTATTGCGGATACGTAACTGGGTACAAAGATTGCCAAGAAGCTTTCATCAGTTCTGTAAATTACAACTAATTTGTATTTAATATAACCACCAAGCACATCTAATCTATGTGCATTTAATAGTCTGATACAAATCTAAAATCGCCTAACTCCTCGAAAAATCGCCCCAGAATTGACTAGCATTTTTAATATGACACTTCCGAGTGCGGCATGTGGGATATAGCTATTCAGTAGCAAAAGTTTCAGACTTGGCATGATGGCAGACTTGTTATATCAAGTCCGGCTAATTAGTATAATTCCCGAATCTATGCAGAAGAGCCACAAAAACCCTTCCCCTCTGCCCCTCTGTAGTCTTAATGATAAGTGTTTAACCGGACACGATATTACTTCTGTTTCCAAATAACAGCACAGATAGTATTTCCTATAGATTGGGCAATCTTAAGGTAGGCGCACTGTCCCCATCCTCAAAACTTCCTTCATGAGTTGCGATTGTGCAGATTCCCGAACAAACTTGTTTTCTGCCTCATAGGGTTGGGAATGCTGTATGTCAGTCTCTTTAGTATTCAGTCCAAATAGATTGAATCTTATAGTTTTGACCAGACTCAAAACACAACAATCTACCAGTATGGCGGTCTGTTAACACACAAACAGAAATACTATCCCTTCTCAGACATTAATCGGATTGTTAAGGATTACCCCTAAATTTATTGATTGGCCACGACCCCTAAACGCAGTGCAATCCGCTGATACTTCGTCGCATCATAAGGTATACCTCTGTGCATCACCTGTGAGTTGTCCCAAAAAACAATATCTCCTGGATGCCAAACATGGGAGTAGACTGGTGTGCTGTCCAGAACAGTCTGAAATAAATCCAGCCAGAAATGTTTTGCTTCTTCTGGTCTATCCTCCATACCAATAGGAATTGCCGTGTCCGAACCTAGGTATAATCCCTTTTTACCAGTGACTTTGTGAGTGGACACAATTGGATGCACTTTCATCGGAATATCTGCTACTACATCACCTTGCTTGGAGAATATTGGTGGCATATGATACATCGAAATCTGCTCTAGCTGCTGCTGATGTTGAGGATCTAGGTTATTGTACGCTTCTAGCATGTCGAGGAATTCAGTAGTGTGAGGTTGCCCATCTATATCTTCCCCAGGCATTTCCACGCCATAGAGCATCACAACATATAGTGCATTCATATCTAGCCCCTCTATGCGTGGGATGCGGTCTTTATCATGATGCCATTCACAGGCATATTTACCCACTGGTTCTTGACCAAGCCCCTTAGGATTACCCAAAATACTCACATGTTGGCTTTGTAGGTCTGGACTGATATCGGGATCTAATGTCTTGGAATAGCCACCAAACATAAGATTACCAAAGGTCTGTCTAGCAAATTCTTCCAACTGTTTTGCACTCAGGTGTTGCTGTCTGACTACGACAACACCGTGTTCCCAAAGTGATTCTTTGAATTCACGTAACTGTATGTCTGTAAGACAAGTAAGATTGCAACCTTGTAGTACTTCAACTCCCAGTCTTGGGTGATGCTGGATTAATTTATCTTGAGTAATTGGAGTCATTTATACACAATTAGTTTTGGAGCAAACAAGTATAGTAAATTAGTGTAGATATTAAAGTGGTTAAGTAGTATCTCACTTAAGAATGATGGCAAGTTGAAATATGTCGTACCTAGGTTATCTCATCAGTTCAGTCTTGCTATAAAAGCAGATTTATAAATAGCGAAGTCGCCGTCATGAACTGCGTACACTAGAACGAATGAAACATTTCTTCCCTTGCTTTTTCAAGTCAGCCCTAATCAAAATCTGTCGCTAAATCTGGATTGCGGTAATACTGGAAAAGTCGGGTGATTTGCGCGGATGTCACACGTCCTAGAGAAAGTTCTGGTAGTGCATTTTCAGAGAAGAAACCCACTTCCTCGGTTTCAATACTTGATGAGGGAGAACCGCCGATCAGTTCGCACTGAAAAAACAGCTTATAGACATAAAACGGAAATGGTGGATGTCCCTGTCTATTTCTGTCATAAACTGCTAGTAATTTGATAGCACGTGTCTGATAGCCCGATTCTTCAAATACTTCTTTCACAACTACTTCACTGGGCGACTCGCCAACATCAGCCCATCCACCAGGTAAAGTCCAGTAACCGTCAGATCGTTCCTTGACTAACAAAATAGTATCATCGCGAAACACTGCACCCCGCACATCTACTTTAGGAGTTGCATATCCTATTTCACGGGCAAATAAATCAAGGATATAGCTGTGTTCGACGTTAGCGTAAGTTGCCATAATTTCGGCTGCAATCGCCCGCAATTGTTTGTAGCGTTCGATATCAAAAGGCCCTTCAGAATAAGTCAGACCATTTTGTGCGTAGATGCGAAGCAGCTTGTCGTCAGACATCGCTTGTAACTTTTGCGTCCATTCCAACCATTTAGGTTGCATATATTTCTTTCAGATCGGGGCTAGGATTGAGGATTGGGTATTAGGCAGTTCTGAGTTATGAGTGAAATTCCCCACTCGAAACTCGGTACTCATTGCTCAGCACTGATTTGTCCCCAGTCCTCAGTCCCTACTTACGCTTCGTCTAAAGCTGCGATACCGGGTAGTACCTTGCCTTCGAGTAACTCCAAGCTAGCGCCGCCGCCTGTGGAGATGTGGCTCATTTGTTCGGCTAAACCGACTTTTTCCACAGCCGCCACAGAGTCGCCGCCGCCGATGATTGTGGTTGTGCCAGTTTTACCGATTTCGGCCAGGGTGCGGGCGATCGCTTCCGTACCAACGGCAAACTTATCAAACTCAAACACACCCATCGGCCCGTTCCAAATCACTGTTTTGGTATCTCCAAGGGCTTCTTGGAATACTTTTACAGAGTCTGGGCCAATATCCAAACCCATACCATCATCAGGGATATTCTCGATGCTGACAGTGGTGGCATTGGCATCGGGAGCAAATTTATCTGCCGAAACAATATCTGTGGGTAGCAAGAAGGTAACACCGCGTTCCTTAGCCTTAGCTTCCAAAGACTTCGCCAGTTCTAGCTTGTCTTCTTCCACCAGAGACTTACCGACATTCAAACCACGGGCTTTGTAGAATGTGAAAATCATCCCACCGCCGATAATTAGCTTGTCGCACTTCTCTAACAGTGTTTCAATCACGCCAATCTTACTGGAGACTTTAGAACCGCCAATAATTGCCGCCAATGGACGTTGAGGATTTTCAATTGCGCTTTGCAGATACTGCAATTCCTTCTCAACCAAATATCCAGCCACAGAAGGACTCAGGAATTTAGTCACACCTTCAGTAGAAGCATGGGCGCGGTGTGCGGTGCCAAAAGCGTCATTTACGTAAAAATCAGCATTAGCTGCCAATTTTTTCGCAAATTCTGGGTCGTTTTTCTCTTCTTCTTTGTAAAAGCGGACATTTTCTAATAGCAGCACTTGGCCATTTTGCAACGCCCCCACTTTGGCAGCAACTTCATCGCCAATAGAGTCATCAGTTTTAATGACTTCCTGCCCCAACAACTCAGAGAGACGCTTAGCAACCGGAGTCAGGCGCAATTTGTCATCCACACCCTTGGGACGACCAAAATGGCTTGCTAGAATTACCTTAGCTCCCTTCTGCGTCAAATCTTGGATGGTTGGCAGAGCAGCGCGAATCCGAGTATCGTCAGTGATGTTACCTTGGTCATCCACAGGCACATTAAAGTCAACCCGCACCAAAGCGCGTTTACCAGATATATCGGCAGCAGATAAACTTGCTAAAGTTTTTTTGGACACAGCCAGACCCTCCTGATTGCCTTTTTGTTATTGTTTTGAAAGTAGAACCATCCAGATTTTACCGGAGTCAGGGGTGCGGAGGTGAGAGAGATGTTCAAGACAGTGTTATTTCCAATCGATCAAAGCCGGGAAGCGCGGGAAGCTGCTGATGTAGTTGCCAACGTTGTCCAAAAGTATAGTAGCCGCTTGGTGCTGCTATCTGTAGTGGAAGAACCACCTCCAGATGCACCTAGTGGAGATCCCATGGTGTCACCAGAGGTAGTTGCCAAACTGCTGGAAAATGCCCGTTCTCTATTTTCTCAGCAAGGGATTCAAGCTGAAGTCTTGGAGAGGCAAGGGAAACCAGCATTTACCATCTGCGATGTCGCTGATGAAATCGGGGCAGATTTAATCATTATGGGTTGTCGGGGACTGGGTTTAACTGAAGAGGGAGCAACTGATAGTGTTACTACCCGCGTGATTAACCTTTCCCCTTGTCCAGTGTTGATTGTGCCTTAGTAGTACTGAGTGCTGAGAAAATTTTAGGGTGCGTTACTTCATTAACGCACGCCTAGAATGGCTTTGACTATTTTTACTCGCTCAGGAGTATAAATTCATTTAATTCTAATACTTGCAATTTGGCGATCGCCCTGAATGTAACGTCATTGGTTAAAAAAGCTCCACAGCCTACTGCTAAAGCTATGACAATCTGAAAAGCATCAAGTAATTGTAGATTATACTTGATTATACTTAGCTATAATTTGCTCTGCATCTATTGCAAGGGTTTCGTTGGCAAATAGCACAAACTCAATATTGTCATTGTCATACCATTTAACGAAATTCTTGCTCGATACCTTCGCCAAAATTAGAGGGCAAGTCTGGAATTTCTCTCCATTGCTGGCTAGGTATATTTTCCAAGATGTTGACATCAGTGTAGATATCCGTCAATTTAATTGATTTGGCAATGTCCAGCATCCTCATAGTGCCGCACTGGTCTTGGATTTTTTCGTGACGTTGTTGACGCACCTTTTGCACTAATACGTCTAAGTTAGCCACTGAAGTATTAAAACTTTGCGAAGATAGAGGGCTAACTTTTTGATATTCCTGGGTGAGCAAGCGAAATAATCGGTTAGATTTAACTGGTCCGTTACCACTGATACTAAACTTCCGGTAAATTCCACTTAGGCGAGTGCGAAAAGCTCCATCAGAGATATGAAGCTCGAGTGCGATCGCCTGACATCCTGCCAATATTTCACCAAAAGCAGTTCTTAAATATGCTATAAAAAATACTACACTCTAATAGTTTTAACTATCAGAGTGTAGCAAAAGTACTTCAATTTTCCTAATTTAAGCCTAGTACTTTAAGCATATATCTGCTGCTCGTACGTGACAGCTTTTATAGTGTCACTTCACAACATACACTTAAGCATTTTAAGCGTTCTAAATAGCCTCTAGGCAATTCAGAGCGCTTCTAGCTATGTTGCAGACTTATGTATTCGGTTGAAAACTGCCTATAAAGACCGCAGAAGATTAGAGGGGGTGATAAAACTCTGACTCCTAACTACTGACAACAAACGCGATTAATCGCGTCTCTACTGACTCTTGTCCTCAAAAACAAAGCCCCTCTGACAAGACTTGTTGAGGGGCGAGGTATGCGGTGTGAATGCACTTTAATTATTTTCAAAACCACGGTAAGACTCTATCAAAAGTAAATTTTTGCGCTTATTTTTAGTTTTGAGTACAGCCAAATAGTTATCGGTGTAGCGAAAAGCGGCTGCACAGTCGTAAGCAGCAATAGATATAGCTTGCAAAAAAACGTTTGGGGGGATTTCAAATCCTAAAAATTTTTCGGTTAAAATCAACAAATCGTTATCTGTTGCAGGTAAAGCAGTCTCTTGTGCCCATTCTGAGTCATCCAAGATATCTTCAATTAACGCTTTGGACATTTAGTACCTCCCCAAAAGCATAAGATGCAAAGCCTGTGATAAAGTTTAGCTGTTGATCGCGACTCCGTAAGTTCTCTGGGAGTTCAGTATCAGGACATCCTATCTCCCTTAAAATACGCAAACAATAAGCACTGAGTTCACTGTATGAAGCTCGCTCCCACTCAAGAGATACCTGTTTTGCCCTCTCTTGGTTAACTCGGATCGCTGGCATTGCAGGGTTAGTCATAAATGCACCCTAATAAACTGGATAATGGCAGTTTTGATCGGAACCACAAGTTAGCGTAACCGTGTTTATGCGGAATTTATTAAGACGGGCAATGGCACTATCAGCGCATTTGCGGTGAGGGAAATTGAGGATTATTGTAAAAAGTTTGTATTTTAACTCACAATTAAACTTAATTATGAAGCCTTTCGTTTGACGGAAGTTACTGCTAACAACAGCTATTACCGTGCTGATTAGTAGCACTGTTAGCTAAGAGTAGTGTACTCATGTTTAACTTTCTCAAACAAGTTGAGGATTATGCCAAACGCACCTTTCAAGCAGGTCGATATATAGGACAAGGACTGGCGGTTACTTTCGATCACATGGGTCGTCGTCCAATTACTGTGCAATATCCTTACGAAAAACTCATTCCCTCTGAACGCTTTCGAGGGCGGATTCATTTTGAATTTGATAAGTGTATCTCTTGTGAAGTTTGTGTTCGAGTCTGTCCAATTAATCTCCCGGTCGTAGATTGGGAATTTAATAAAGAAGTGAGGAAGAAACAACTCAAACATTACAGTATTGACTTTGGAGTTTGTATTTTCTGTGGTAATTGTGTGGAGTTTTGCCCGACAAACTGTCTGTCATTTACTGAAGAATATGACCTTTCTACATACGATCGCCACGAGTTAAACTACGACAATGTGGCGCTGGGAAGAGTACCTTATAAAGTTACCGACGATCCAATGGTGACACCGCTACGAGAATTGGTGTATCTATCTAAAGATGTGTTAGACCCTCACGGACTTCCTCCTGGTTCCGATCGAGTAGGTCGGTTTCCATCTGAGATTTTGAAGCAAGCTCAAGAAGATGATGAGCGTAATTAATAAGAGAACTCTAAAAAATAAATACTCTCGCTTCAAGTTCCAGTCATCAGTCATCGTTTCAATCAAGAGATTAATAAAATGAATTCACAATATCGTAGCCTTACTAAAAAGTTTACCAATTTGATAGGAATTGTTGGGCTTAGTGCCGCGATCGCATTTACTAGCTATTCTCACCTCAATCAAAAAGCAAATGCTCAAATAACACCAAATAATACACCTACTCCAGGGCTGAGAAATCAGCAAACTAATATCAGTGACCTTGACAGACTGTATGTGTTAGAAGCTAGCTGGGGGGGAACAGCAGAAGTACAATTGGCACAACTGGCACTACAAAAGTCTAAAAACAATAACGTTAGGCAGTATGCCCAGCAAATGATCCGGGAGCATACACCTGTGAACCAACAACTAATACAGTTGGCTACCCGAAAAGGAATTACACCGCCTACTGATGTGGGGCCTAAGTATCAAGCCCTAATAGCAAAGCTATCACAACTTTCTGGCTCAAGTTTTGACCAAGCATACAAAAACGAAGCTGGTATGAACTTGCATATGGAATACTTGGCTGTCCAGCGCCGTCAATCACAACTTGGTCAAGATCCAGACCTACGAAGATTTGCTGCCAAAAATATACCAATAGCACAGAAACACTTGCAAATGAGTAGCGATCGCATTTCAACGCCACCCACTCAACGATAAGGAGACAGTGATTTATGCCAAGAGTTGAAACTAGAACGGAACCCATGATAATTAACATGGGTCCTCATCATCCCTCAATGCACGGTGTTTTGAGGTTGATTGTCACATTGGATGGCGAAGATGTCATCGACTGCGAACCAGTGCTTGGCTACCTGCATCGGGGTATGGAAAAAATTGCGGAAAACCGCACCACCCTCATGTATGTCCCCTATGTCAGCCGCTGGGACTATGCCGAAGGAATGTTTAATGAAGCTGTCACAGTTAACGCTGTGGAACAGTTAGCTGGTATCCCAATTCCGAAACGGGCCAGCTACATCCGCGTCATTATGCTAGAACTCAATCGCATTGCCAACCACCTGCTGTGGTTGGGGCCGTTTGCCGCAGATTTAGGTGTCCAAACTCCCTTTTTCTACATTTTCCGGGAACGGGAGATGATTTATGACTTGTGGGAAGCGGCTTCAGGCTACCGCATGGTAAATAATAACTACTTTCGCGTTGGCGGGGTGGCGGCCGATTTGCCCTACGGCTGGGTAACTAAGTGCGAAGAGTTTTGTGATTACTTTCCCAACAAAATCAATGAATACGACCGCTTATTGACTGATAACCCAATATTTCGGGCGCGAACTGAGGGTATTGGGGTCATTGGCCGGGACGAAGCGATTAACTGGGGTCTTTCCGGACCAATGCTACGCGGTTCTAGAGTGATTTGGGACTTGCGGAAGGTTGATCGCTACGAATGCTACGACGATTTTGATTGGGAAGTTTGCTGGGAAACAGGCGGTGATATCCTGGCCCGTTACTTTGTACGGATGCGCGAGATGCGAGAGTCAGTGAAAATTATCCGCCAAGCACTCAAAGGGCTACCTGGCGGCCCTTACGAAAATTTAGAAGCCAAACGTATGGCAGGCGGACGCAAATCAGAATGGGATGCATTTGATTACCAGTACATTGGTAAGAAAGTTGCTCCTACCTTCAAAATTCCTCAAGGAGAAAATTACGTCCGTGTCGAAAGTGGCAAAGGCGAGTTAGGCATTTATCTAATTGGGGATGATAACATCTTTCCTTGGCGTTGGAAAATTCGCACTGCTGATTTCACTAACTTGCAAATCTTACCCTACCTGCTCCAAGGAGTGAAAGTCGCCGACATTGTGGCAATTTTAGGTAGCATTGACGTGATTATGGGTTCAGTCGATCGCTAATTTAGACATAATTGACCATACAATCTTGGTAATTGATGCCTGTGGCTAGGAATTTCGGCGTTGCATAGTTGCGGGATGATTTAGCAACTTCTAAAATTCTCCCCCTGCTTACCCCAATCCATCCCACTGTTATGCAACGCCGGAATTTCTTGTAGCCAGCGCCTATATGAAACTGCGTAGGCGAAGCCCGCCATAGGCATCGCTTTTATCATTTATTTATGGGGATTATTCCTGCCTTTTTCTTAAACTGATATCCAAAAACCTTCCTGAAATTTTAAGATTTCTTAGCTTGAATTTTGTCAAAGATAGCGCCTTCATTAAAGAATTTTTTCTGAATTTCGTCCCATCCTCCTAAATCTTGAGCTTTGAAGAGGGTTTTAATTTTAGGTAAATTGCTTTCCAATTCTTTGGCAATCGTGGTATCAACGCTACGAAATCCTATTTTGGCAAACTCTCGTTGTACTTCTGGGGTGTAAAGAAATTTGATAAATTCTTCTGCAACTTGGCGAGTACCGTGTTTATCAACATTTTTGTCTACAACAGCAACAGGGTTATCAATGGAGATATTTACATCAGGGACGATATAGGAAAATGTCCCACTGTCTTGTGCTGCTGATAGAATCATCTCGTTTTCATAGTTGAGTAAGGCATCGCCTTGACCTTCTTTAAAGAATAGGTCGGTGGCATTCCTAGCGGTTTTAGGCAACACAGGTGCATTTTTATAAACTTTCGAGGTAAAGTCTAATGCTTGATTTTCGTTTCCACCAGTTTTGGTTACGGAACCCCACAGACATAAGAAGTTCCAGCGCGCGCCACCAGATGTTTTCGGGTTAGCTGTCAGTACGTTCACCCCATCTCGTGTTAAATCTGCCCAAGTTTTAATATTTTTGGGATTCCCCTGACGAGTGGCGATCGCACCCACCGATTGGGTAACAATTGCATTATTTGGGGCTTCTTTTTCCCACCCCGGTTGAATAAAACCTGTCTGGACAAGTTTATTAATGTCAAGAGCAAGTGACAGGTGTACTACATCAGCTTCTAAACCATCAATTACATTTAAGGTTTGAGCGCCAGACCCATCATAACTTTGCTTAAAAACGATTTTTTGGTTATGTTCTTTCTGCCACTTTTCTACAAATTTGGGAATAATGCGATCGTATGCAGTGTTGGTAACAGAGAAGGAAACAAAAGTTAGGTTGACATCGCCTCCAGAAGCGGCGCTAGTCTTACCAGCATTATCAACATTGCCTGAAGAACAGGCAGCGATCGCTACACTTAAAATTACTCCAACTAAAAATAGAGATATAAACCATCGCTGCTTTATAGCTTGTAAAGCTTGAACAATATAAGTGCCAACTTGTTTAGTTATGTATTTTTTGAATGCGTATGCATACTGCCGCTTGTTTGTCAAAATTTTCTCCTTAAAATGCGGTAAAACGAGCAAGTTACTGTAGTTTAAAGATATTATAAGGTAGTAGCTAAAAATACTTAATTTTTTATTAACCTAAATTTAAACAAGTTTTAGACATTGCATCTCTATCTAGGCTTGAGACTTTTTTTGGCACAGAGAAAACAAATTCTTCCCTTCTGCCCTCTGCCCCTCTGCGTTTGTGAGGTCAGTTTTCGATGCGATAACGTATTAACTGCTTAACTGCTGTTACTGGTAATCCTAAAGCTTGAGCGATCGCAGCATCAACTTGAGCAAATTCAGTCACAGGGAACTCAAACTCCATCTGCTTTAAAACCGAATCAGCAGTGTAAACTTTGACTTCAGTCAACTTATCTCTGCGCTCAATTAGGGCTTCAATAGACATGACAGCCAGCGAAACTGAGAACTGAATTTGATGTTTGGAGTCGGCGTGGATTTGAGCGGTTGTATCGTAGGTATAGCTTAATACTTGATGCGCGATCAAACCCGTACTCAACCAAAAAAACAGTCCGATTAAAGGTAATGGCAGCCAGAACTCTAATCCTAAGTTAATCAGAAATTGCAGCCAACGGGGTCGAGACATAACATTGAGAAAGCTTGATTATGAATTCATCATAGGAAAATAGAAAGTAAAGTACAGCAATATGATGAATGAGAATCTTACTTGTAGAAGACGATCTCACTCAATTACAACCACTACATGGTGCGCTCTCGAAAGTCGGACATGTTGTAGATGGTGTCGAAGATGGTGAAACAGCTCATTGGTTAATGACAGACAGAGACTATGACCTGTTGATTTTAGACTGGATGTTGCCTAAAGTTAGTGGTATTAGTTTGTGTCAACAGTATCGCCAAGCAGGAAAAACGGCTCCGGTATTGATTCTCACAGCCAAGGATACGATTTTAGATAAAGTGTCTGCTTTAGATGTTGGTGCTGATGACTATCTGGTTAAACCCTTTAATTTGCTCGAACTGTTAGCAAGAGTGCGAGCATTGGGAAGGCGCGCACCGCTCTGGCAAGGTGACACGCTAGAATTAGCCGATTTACAGCTTCATCTCAATACTCTCACGTTACAGCGCCAGGAAGTTACAGTCCAGTTGTCGGGTCGAGAGTTTCAGTTACTAGAATATTTCTTGCGACATCCTAAGCAAGTACTCAGCCACGACCAAATCGAACAAGCACTTTGGGAATGGAATACACAGCCAGATAGTAAAGCAATAACGATGTTAGTGCATCGAGTTCGGCAGCGGCTACAGATGGTAAAAGCAGAAGATTGGCTACAAACCGTTTATGGTATGGGATATCGATTGATTGTCCCGGAATCATGCGATCGCTAATTCCTATCATGTTCAGCCGCAGTCGGCGTAATTTAGCTCGCTGGTTTACGCTCTCAATGGGTAGTATTCTGGTGATTTTTGCAGTAATACTTTATTTTTTAGAAGTTAAAGAGCAATTACGGGCATTTGATCGAGAACTTTACAATACAAGTCGGCTGATGGCAGCTGGCGTTGAAGATGGACTTTACCAAGAACAGCAACGCATTAGCTTGGAAGATGTGCCGATTTTGGGTGGTGAAGCTTTACCTTTTGACAGTGCAATTGTTTATGCTCGCTGGTATACCCCCAAAAAGCAACTACTAGAGTTTTTTGGTGTCACGCCATCGGAGCAGTTGAAAAATAAACTAGGGTTTCAAACAATTGAATCAAGCGATCGCCCCAACGAACAACTGCGTCAGTTAACACTTCCTGTTTTCCAGAATCAACAATTAATCGGCTATCTGGAGATAGCTGCCTCTTTAGCGCCTGTTGAAGAAACTTTATGGTCGCTGCGCCTGTTTTTAATTGTGGGCGTACCCATTGCTTTGAGTGCAATTAGTTTAACCGGTTGGTTCCTTGGTGGCATGGCAATGCAGCCAATTCGCCAATCCTACGAACAATTACAGCGGTTCACAGCTGATGCTTCACACGAATTACGCACACCTCTGACAGCAATTCGTAACAATGCTCAATTTGGCTTGTTGGAACCAATTGACCCTCACCAACAGCAGAGTTCCTTAGAAAATATCGACCAGATTGCTGAATCAATGGGAATGCTGGTAAGCGATTTATTATTCTTAGCTCGACAAGAAGGGCAGTTAGCACCACAGGCACTCAATCTCGTTGATTTGGTGAGTTGGCTCCAGCCGTTAGCAGAGGAATACGCTCACCAAGCAAAGGCAAAAAATTTAGAATTCACGAGCGAATTTCCTCAACAATCAGTGATGTTGAGAATGAATCCAGATTTGATGCGGCAGGCAATTACAAATCTCCTCAGTAATGCCTGCCGTTACACACCATCTGGAGGTATTTGCTTACGAGTTTACCTTCAATCTAGTTGGGCTGTTATCGAAGTAGAAGATAGCGGTATTGGAATTCCAGAGGCAGATTTACCCCATATCTTTGAGCGGTTTTATCGAGTGGATAGCGTGCGATCGCGCTCTTCTGGAGGCTTTGGGTTAGGATTGGCGATCGCCCAGCAAATTGTCCAGATACATGGAGGGCAAATTACCGCCACAAGTCGTTTAGGTGCAGGCTCCACTTTTCAAATCCAGTTGCCCTTCAACCTCATGAAAACTGCACAAGAATGATTTTCAATATAGAACCCGTTAGGTTTAAATCCCCTTGCGGGGTAATAGATGTTTGAAACCTGCTTTAATACTTTTACTAAGAGATTCCAAGGACTGTTTCAATCCCCTTGCGGGGTAATAGATGTGTGAAACCCTTGATATTGAAACTGAATCAGAGCAAGCTTCCTGGGAAGGATTTTGGCAGATCGAAAAAAATGGTCATTTAACCGGGTAATAGTGGCTTTACAAATGCGTAGGCGTAGCCCGTCGTAGACATCGCTACAGACTTGTGTTCTCAACCAACGGACTTGTGTTCTCAACCAACAGACTTGTATTCTCAACCAACGGACTTGTGTTCTCAACCAACGGACTTGTGTTCTCAACCAACGGACTTGTGTTCTCAACCAACGGACTTGTGTTCTCAACCAACAGACTTGTGTTCTCAACCAACAGACTTGTATTCTCAACCAACGGACTTGTGTTCTCAACCAATCATTATGCACATAATAGCCAATTTGTATAGTGCGTAAGTCATAGTTAAAAATTTCAAGCTATTAGTATAACCTGTATTGCAATCTCAACCAGCGACTGATAATTGAATCGGGAGTTGTTACTTTCTTGTTACTTTTATCCGGCAATCTAAAAATAGGAGTAAGTTACACATCAGATTGGAGGTCTTAACAAATGAAATTCAATCCTATGCCTAGCATTGTCCTGACTGCCTTGGCTGCATTGCTAATTCCTTTGGAAGTAGGAGCGCAGAAAGCATCAACCCAAATTAGCAATTTGCCCAATGCTCGTGTCACCACTATTTCTGGTCAAGTTACTAAGCTATTAGACGATAAATTCATTCTCAATGATGGTAAGGGACAAATCATTGTTGAGGCCGAACCTAGTTTAGGACAACCTATTAATCTCTCGATAGGAGAAAAAGTCACCGTAGTTGGCAACTATGACGACAATGAATTCAATGCCCTTAGTATTACTCGTGCCAACGGTGAAACTGTTCAAATTCTTGACGATTAAATTTCGTTCCATAAACCTAATAGGACTTACGCAAAAAAATTCGGCGTTGCATAACAGTGGGATGAATTGGGGTAAGCAGGGGAGGCAGGGGATGCAGGGGAAGCAGGGGGAGAATTTTAGAAGTTGCTAAATCATCCCGCAACTATGCAACGCCAAAACTCCTTCTTTAAGACTGGGTGCAAGGATGTATAGGAAAGCGCTGAGTCACCGAAGTTTGCCTGGAGGGAGACCCTCCTTGCAACTTCTCGCTGGGTAAAAATCCATTTGCTTGGCGGCTTTGAGCAATCAACACTGTCCTAACCTATATGATTACGGCTGTAAAGGTTAAAAAACTTACATCTAATACTCTAATCCTCTAACCCAGAGCTTTGATTTTTCGTTTCCCTGCGTAAGTCCTAAGCAGGTAGAGAGGCGAAAATTATGCAACTTTATTATCGCAGTCAAAGCTACAAATACGACCCAAGCAAGGTTGAAAGCAGGAAAATAGAACAGCCTTTTCAACCAATTCGCAGATTTGGAAGAGCTTATAATTTGATGTATCGTGGAGTTACATATCGTGTCAATCCCCGTGCAAAATCAGCTAAATTTCCTGTGTCACCAGTAGCCTATAAATTGATTTACAGGGGAATAATCTATTTTGTGAATAGAACTGCACAAGGAGAAGTTACGATAGTTACTCAACTAGCCAGCACTTCAAAAGCTTAAATCTTACTACGACTTTAGAGTGAAGTGGTTTGAGGAGAAACGCCACTGCAACAACTGTAGGTAGCTTGAAATACTTAACTGCGTGGAATGTCGGCTAAAAATTAACATTAGTCAGCCTTACAAGTGGCACAATTAGAGCCAAAATATACTTTAATCTAACCATGATTTTAAGTATATACTTACGCTCTGCGGCTTATGTCATCGCCACTTGACCGTTCTTTAAAAATTGAACTCAAGCTGCCATCCTTCCATCCTCAGTTATTGGAAGGATTGGAAATATGGCTGCGCTTAGGTTTGATATCCGATGCCCAAGTTAGGCAGCTATGCCGCGAGTACCTTGTCTGTGCGGTGGTATTGCAAGTTCAGACTGAACCCGAACAACAGGTAGCGTTCGCCACTTCTAATTCCGTTCAACAGTTGCCTGTAGCGATGTTGCGTGGAACGTCTATAGGCAAACCACCAAAACCAGCTAAACCTAACTTTGTAGCCACAATGTTGCAGTCATTGGGTGCAGAATTGAGTGTCCGCTGGCTGCTATTTTTAGGAGTATTTCTGGTAGTTGTGTCTTCTGGGGTGCTGGCTGCTAGTCAGTGGGAGAAATTTCCTGCCTCTGGACAGTATGGAGTTTTATTTGCTTATACTTTAAGTTTTTGGGGTTTAAGCTTCTGGGCGGGTAGGCAAAATAACCTCAGATTGACAACTCAGACATTGTTGATTGTTGCCTTATTGCTAGTTCCGGTCAATTTTTGGGCAATGGATAGCTTTCGCTTGTGGCAAAATCCTTTGGATTGGTTGACAGTAGCGATCGCATCCCCAATTCTGACATTGGTTACAGTTTTAACGTGCAACAATCGCACATTTACTAATTTACAAACTGGGAAGTTACCTCTAATAAATATTTTGGGGTTGAGTTATTTACATTGGGGTTGGAAAATACCGGGATTACCCTTAATCGCCGTTTATCTGGCAATGATTGGCACTACCATCATTACTGTTTATCTGAATCAAGATATGGGGAGGCGCGGCGATGGGAGGATGCGGGGAGATTTTAATGAAAATGAATTATATAGAACTGATAGAACTTCTGAAAATCAAAGCGAACAGCGTTTTGGATTGGGTATAAGTTTGTATGCTGTCGTAATTGTCTATGGCCTTTTAGCACTGCTGGCGCGGGCAATTTTCGTGGCTCAAGTAGATGTTACTCAGTTAGGGCTAGCTATTGGTATTTGCGGCTGGCTGATAACTTGGTTAGCACAACGAGGAGGCAGAAGGCAGGAGGCAGAGGAAGATGAAGGAAATAATCAATCCCCAGTCCCCAATCCCCAGTCCCCAATCCCCAGTCGCCAGTCACCAATCCCCACTCCCCAATTACCTTGGCAACTCTTCGGGGGTATTTTACTATTCCTTGGTTGGTTGGTGGCGGTAATCAATCATCCTGGGCAAGCAATAGCTGTGAGTGGGTTGAGCTTGTGGTTTGTGGGCGATCGCTTGCAGAGGTATAGTTTAAAAGCTGACTTGGCAGCAGTTTTTCTCATAGGCTTACAAACAATTTGGCTGGGTTGGCGGTTAGTGCCATCAGCAATACAAGCAGCAGCGATCGCAATTGCCACTAAACTCACAGTTGCTCAAAATGAACCTTGGGCATTACTGAGTGTTGCTTTATTTCCCTACCTAATTTTGATGGTGGCACTCACAGATCGTCTTTATCGCGCCCAAAAACAAGAATTAGCTAAGTTTAGCGACTTGCTCGTTCTGCTGTTTGGCACTTTTTTAACAACACTGACTGTCGTAAATCCCACATTGCGATCGCTAAATCTCCTATTTTCTACAATTACTCTGGCAGTCATCACCAAACGCCGTTCCCCCTCCTCTGCTCCCCCTGCTCTCTTCACTCACACTATGGGAGTGCTGACGTTTTGCTCAATAATTGATTGGCTATTGCCAAGTTTGACTCTGCCAATTTGGGCAAGCATTTTGTTAGCCCTGATGGTGGCAGAATGGATATTTAGCCTTGGCAATGGCATCTGGCAACGTAGTGCATGGTACATCGGTATCGCGCTTGCCGTTGTCAGTTTTGCTCTATTGTGGGCAAATGTCGAATTATCTTGGACTGGAGTTGCTCGTAACCAAACACATTGGGGAATGATTTGGCTAATTACGCCTTTAACTCTCACAGTTTTAGCCAGTCGCACGACTGCACAGCGCCGCACTACCAGCAGTTACTTGAGTATCTTGGCTGTAACTATGGCACAGGCACTAACTTTACCTTTACCAGGAACCAGATTAATTGGTTTGGGTGTGGCTACATCTGTGACGTTCGTTAATACACGTTACTTGCGAAACCAAGCAAGTGCGGGAATTACGCTTGGTTACGGGTTGAGTTTCATAGTTGCGTTGCTGTGGGAAGGCGTTCCAGGTTTACCACGCCTTACAGTAGCAGGTTGGTTACTTGTTGGAGCGATCGCTATTTTCAGTTTATGGTTGGGGCGAACAGCATTGATGCGGCAAAGTAATGAATTAGCAGCTATCTATGCAGTAGCATTTGATAAATGGGCGATCGCCTTGTGCGGCATTGAGTTGTTAGCTATGACGCTGCACTCTGTATTAATTTACCAAGGAGTGATTGCACCTGGATTATTTTACTTAATAGCCACTGCCGTTACCTTGGGAGCGATCGCTTACCGTAGTTGGGAAGAACCTACAGATTGGGCATTTTATAGTATCGGTTGGTGTTTGGAACTCCTAATCGCCGAGGTTTTGGGATTTGGGGAACGTTCGATTATTAAAATAGCGATCGCCAATATCGCTTTGGGTTTAATCGCGCAACTAGTGGGTGAGTGGTGGCGGGGACGCTACCAATTAGAAAGGCTTCCTAGCAGTTTCCACGTTTTGCCATTACTCTATGCTGCATTCAGTGTGCTGCTGCGGCTGAATACCTTTACCGAGTGGACGGGTTTGTGTTCTCTAGGTGTAGCGTTAATTATTATTGGTGTGGGGCGACGCAGAGATGCCTTCAAACCGCTGCTGTATTTAGGCATCATTGGCATATCAATTTCTGCTTACGAACTTTTGTTATATCAAATGGCACAAGCATCGGGGGGAGGATTAGGTGATGGTTTAATTGCCATGTCAGCCCTCGGCACAAGCATCATGTATGCTTATCGCATCCTTTCCCCTTGGCTGGTAGGCTACTTACGCCTTACCCCCGAAGAGTTGCAAGGTATCGCCCATCTCCACTGGGCTTGGAGTAGCTGGTTATTAATGACTGCTATTGCCTTTCCCATTCAAGTTAACCGTTTGCTGGGATTAGGAACAGGCGTACTTTTGATTAGATATGCCATTTTTCAGGGACGGCGATCGCCTGCTGACCCTGTACCCGATTCTTCGCGCATCTTTGGTAGAATCACAATTCAAGAAATGTGGGTTTACCTCGGCTTATTAGAGGTAGCCGGGATGAGAATTTATTGGCGCGAGACAGCGGTAGGAAAATTTTTACTAGGGCCTTTAGTTCCTTGGAATGGTGCGATCGCTTGTGTAGTCGCCTATTTTTTGTATGTCCTACCTTGGGAAAATTGGGGTTGGTCTAAAAGACCTTGGCAAATAGCCGCATACATTATCCCACTGATAATTTTATGGGAAACTAAATTGCAAGTTTATCCCGTTACTTTGATACTGGCGGCTGGATATTACATATTCTTAGCAGTTAGCGAAAATATCCGTTTTACCTATATCAGCGTGGCGTTGATTGATTGGGCACTTTGCCGGTGGCTTGTTGATTTAGGTCTAACCGATACCTTGTGGTATGTATCATTAATTGGATTATCACTGCTGTATATTGCTCAAGTAGATCCTCAATTGCAGCTGCCAGAATATAAAGCAGCTCGCCACAGTTTAAGAATGCTAGCTAGCGGTGTAATTTGTGGATGGGCAATTTTATTTCATCAAAACACAGCTGTCATACCGGGAATTTTTAGCCTCATCGCCATTTTTGCCGGATTAGCTTTACGAATCCGGGCTTTTCTCTACATTGGCACAGCCACTTTTTTCATTACTAGTATTTACCAATTAGTGATTTTTAGCTTACGTTACCCGTTTTTAAAATGGGTTGTAGGTTTATTAGTTGGTATTACATTAATTTACGTTGCTGCTAATTTTGAAACTCGGCGCACTCAACTCAATTCTCTACTTCGCAACACCAGCGATGAATTTCAAGGATGGGAATAATAATTCGTAATTCGTAATTCGTAATTCGTAATTGAGATATACGTCAATCTGCATTCGCCCTCATTAAGTCAATTCGCTGTAACGTCTACCTACTGGACAATTCAAACAGTTTGTTTCATCACATAAACGGCAGATAGTTAAGGCACTATCTTTCGTTTTTGTCAGGGAAAACAAGATTTGGTTACTGATGCGGCACAAATGCAGGCGGTCTTTTGGGGATAGGCAAGCGATCGCCTCCTCAAGTGCCTTTAGGCGCGCTTGATGCATCTTGCTCACCAAAGCTTCCCCTTCTTGGGTCAATTTCAGCTCCACGGCTCTGCGATCGACTGAGGAGCGTTCCCGGAGAATCAATCCTTGTTTCTCTAGCCGCTCTACCAGCCGCACTGCACCTGGATGCGACATCCCAAGGGTGCGGCGCAATTGTTCAATCGGTATCCTAGGTGCATGTCTGACCAAGCAAAGAGCTTCAGCCGCCGGCCCCGCATCATCGATCGTTTGCTCTACCGACTGGGCGATTGAATCTGTCAAGGCAAGGGCCAAAGCTCCCACTACATTTGCTAGGTTAGTGTTTTCCATTCCTAAATTATATGCGTCATGCATATTGACATCAAGCAAATCTGGTAGTTAATATATGCGTCATGCATATATTGAAGTTCTCTATGATACGACCTGCAAAACCCGAAGATACAGCGGCGCTGATTGCCGTAGCTAACACAATTGGTTTCGAGCCGAACGAACTTGAGTATCTGGACAAAATGCTGGCTGACTACTTCGGTGGCAACACCGACAGCAATTGTTTCTGGATAACCGACGACGATGACGAAGACGGGCCGGTGGGAGTGGCCTACTGCGAGCCTGAACGAATGACCGATGGGACGTGGAACCTACAATTAATCGCCATTCGCTCAGACTGCCAAGGACAAGGACGCGGTGGAAAACTGCTGCGCTACGTTGAAGAAACTTTAAAGGCGCGGGGTGGGCGAATGCTACTGGTGGAAACGTTAGCAAGCTTCGAGCGCACGCGGAAGTTCTACGCGAAGTGCGGCTTCGAGGAGGAAGCTTGCATCCGAGACTTCTACACGGCAGGCGCTGATAAGATTGTGTTTCGTAAAGTGTTATAGCAGGGAATAGGGAATAGGCTTGAAAGCCGCTTAGTGTCTTTGTTTAATGCTCAGGTCTTGTCTTAAATAGTATAAACTCTTAGCGTTCGGGGTTTTCTGGCGTGGAATTAGGACTTGGTAAGGTGGGAACGATTACAGGCTTTGAATTTTCACTCTGTAGTTGAATTTGCGCTTCGTTACGGGCATTAATGGCTTGTTGGTAATCTGGCTTATATTTAATTGCTTTGTCATAAGATGCGATCGCATCCTTATAACGTTTCAAATTCAAGAAAGCATTGCCTCTGCTGTACCAAGTTTCGTAAGAGTCTGGTTGATAACGAACTGCTTTATTATATGATGCGATCGCTGCTTCGTATTTCTGTAAATTAAATTGGGAATTTCCCATGTTATACCAAACTTGATAATCTTTCGGATCTATTGCCGCCGCTTTACTATAAGATTGCACAGCTTCTTCATAGCGTTGAGTTTGATGCAACGCCCAGCCCTGATTATACCAAGCTTGATAGTTGTTTGGATTGTATTTAATGACTTGGTTAAATGATTCAATTGCTTCTGGATAGCGTCGTAATGTAACGAGAACATTACCTCTAGACAACCAACCTAGATAATATTGTGGCTCATATTGCACCGCTTTATCATAAGCTACGAAAGCATCTTCGTAGCGGTTTAAATTTACTAAAGCATTACCCTGATTATACCAAGCTTGCTCAAAATCTGGTTTAATTCCCAGAGCTTTATCATATGCTGCGATCGCATCTTCATACTGTTGTAAATTATGCAGTGCTAATCCTTTGCGATACCAAGAGTCGTAATAATCGGGTTTAAATTCTATCGCTTTATCATAAGACTTAATTGCGTTGTCATATTGCTTTAAACTACT
Source organism: Dendronalium sp. ChiSLP03b (assembly GCF_034531165.2). NCBI lineage: Bacteria > Bacillati > Cyanobacteriota > Cyanophyceae > Nostocales > Nostocaceae > Dendronalium > Dendronalium sp. ChiSLP03b. The sequence goes on from NZ_JAVRBR020000119.1 coordinate 123,878, forward strand.
ATAAACTTCGCCTTTAGCATTCCAGACTTCCGGATAGTCATTATGTAATTTTAAAGCTTTGTCAAAAGAAGCGATCGCTTCTGAATATCGCTGTAAATTTTGTAAAGCAAAACCTCTACCGCTCCACGCTTCTACATACTCTGGCTGATTTTGTATTGCTTTATCGTAAGCGGATAATGCTTCTTTATATCGTTTTAATGCAAATAATGTTTTCCCTTGACCGTTCCATCCTTGAGCATAATCTGGTCTAACATCAACTGCTTTTTGATAAGCTGTTAGTGCATCTTGATAGCGTTGTAGTTCAAAAAGTGTATTGCCTTGTTTAGATAACTCTGTAGCATTGTTAGCATTGATACTGTTAACAACAAATATAGACGCTACCCCACTGGCTCCAATTAAAAATATTGCTAATAATAGCTTGATTAATAATCCCTTTTTGTGTTTACTGCCTTGATAATTTTTTACTGGCAAAGAAGGAGACAAGGCGATAGTACCAGATGCTGGCTGCGTCAACTCTTTCAGCGCTTGTAGAGCAGCGGTTGCTGAAAGATAACGTTCCCGAAAATCATAACACACCATTTTGTCTAAAAGTTGAGCAAATTCTGGTGATACTGTAGTGTGTTTTTGCCAAATAATTTCATTTGTTTCGGCATCTTTTTCTAGTTGTTCAGGGGATAATCCAGTCAATGCTTGAATAGCAATTATGCCCAGAGCATAGATATCACTGCTATATTTTGGCGTACCTTGAGCTTGTTCTCCTGGGATATATCCCGGAGTGCCTATAGCAACAGTAGATTTGGTTTGACCTTCAGGAGTAATCACCTGGGTAGTAATTTGTTTAACTGCCCCAAAATCAATTAAAAATAACTTGCCATCTTCCTGTCGTCTGAGTAAATTTCGCGGGTTAATATCGCGGTGAATTACTTTTTGTTGATGGACAAATTCTAAAATTTCTAATATTTCTTGTAACAGCAAAATCACCTGAATTTGACTGAAGGTTTTTCCTGGAACTAATTCTTTACTCAAGTCATACCCTTCGATGAATTCCTGTACAAGATAAAATTCGGCGTTTTCCTCAAAGTAAGCTAAAAGTTGTGGGATGCGATCGTGAGTACCTAATTTGTACAGCACTTGTGCTTCTGTATCAAATAACCGTCTAGCTGTTTCTAAAGTTACCGGATCGCTTGCTTGAGGCTTGAGTTTCTTGACAACACATTGAGGAACTCCGGGTAAGTGAGTATCAGAAGCGACAAAAGTTTCACCAAATCCCCCACCTCCCAAGTGGCTAATAATTTGGTATCTTCCAACAAGTGTGTTTCCTAACATCTCGTTTACCCAGTTGAGTTCATTGCGATCTGTTTCCAATCTTGCCACAGGTTTGGGGGGAGATGGGGGGATGGGAGAGCTGGGGAGGCTGGGGAGGAAAGTAAAGATAAAACTTCTAACTCTTGTACAGACGCGATTAATCGCGTCTCTACTCAGCACTCTTTAACAACTGACAATTAACTTTCATGATTCCTATTAGTGATAACATTCGCACTCGTAGTAAGCCAATTATTAATTATTGGTTGATTGGCATTAATATTGCCGTATTCTTATGGGAACTCAAACTAGAACTGAGTGGGGAATTAGGTTATTTTGTTAGTAGTTGGGGTATAATTCCCGCTCAGATTAATGGGGCAATTACAAATGCATTATTTAATCCAGCAGCTTGGATAGTTGTTTTCTGGCGTTTATTTTCACTGCTGTTTGGGATGTTTCTCCATGGCAGTTTTAGTCAAATTTTGGGAAATCTGCTATTTTTATGGGTCTTTGGCAAAACTGTAGAAAATTTTCTAGGCACTAGACAATATCTAACATTATACTTGGCTGCTGGTATCTTGACAGGTATAGCACAAATTCTAGTTGAACCAAATTTGACAGTACCAATAATTGGAGCGAATGGGGCGATCGCAGCTATTATAGGCGCATACGTCATGAAGTTTCCCCAAACTAAAATTGATACTATTTTACCGCTGATAATCGTCTATATCCCTATTGAGTTGCCAGCTTTTTTCTATGTCTTTTGGTGGTTTATTCAACAGCTGTTTTACGGGATCGGCAGTTTAAATATTCCTCCTGCTGGTGTAAATGCACCTAGTATTGCCTACTGGACTCAGCTTATTGGATTATTTATTGGTATGGCTTTCATACGTCTCAAGAGATAATGTCGCATACCTTGCATCTGGTTATTGACAGTCAACAATTGATTAGTTACTGATACATTTAAAAAGCGTAAATGCACGAAATATTATCCTAAGATATAGATATAATTGAAAATTTTATGCCTTTTGGATGAAATTTGTGTATATCTCGCGAGAGATTGAATTTTTTATTTAAAAACTTCATACTCAATCAGACATATGGAGCGCATACCACTTAAGATGGTATTGTTTATTATGGGTTAATTGCAGATGCCAGACGTTGATAAAACTATCTGTGAACTTACTAATGAGTTAGCAACTCTACGACAGCGTGTTGCCGAGTTAGAGCAATCAGAAATACAGTATCAGCGAAGGCAAGCAATCCTAGAACAGCAAATTACTGAATTAAATGCGAAACTAGCAACCAAAGACGAAAATCTTAATCTTCAAGTTGCTGGATGTGATGCAGAGCGACAACAGGTAAAAGTAGCTCTACGGGAAAGTGAAGAACAGCTGAGGCTAGCGCTAGATGCTGCCCACATGGGTCTTTGGGACTGGAATATCATTACCAATAAAGTTATTTGGTCGGAAAATCATGAACTGCTCTTTGGCTTAGTACCAGGAAGTTTTGCAGGTACTTTTGGGGCGTTTCTCAGTTGCGTTCATCCAGAAGACAGGCAATCTGTAATCCAAGTTATCACCCATGCTTTAGAAGAAAAAACTGACTACAGCGATGAATTTCGTGTTGTGTGGTCAGATGAAAGTGTACATTGGATTTTCGCCAAGGGACAATTTTTCTATGATGAGCAGAGACAGGCGGTGCGGATGATTGGGGTTTGTATGGACATTACAGACCGCAAGCAGGCAACAGAAAGCACGCGCCAATTGACGACTAAGGTTCAAGAACAGGCATATATTTTAAATGCTATCCTCGCCGCATCTGTCGATCGTATTTTTATTTTTAATCACCTAGGTTGCTATCAGTATGTTAGTCATGGTGGAGCCGCCATGCTAGGCTGCAAACACGAGGATGTTATTGGTAAGACTGTGCGAGAACTGGATTTACCCCCAGACTTTATAGATCGAGTAGAAAATCAACGCCAAGCTGTGATGGCAACTGGGGAGCCAATCAGGGATGAGTGGGAATGTATCTTAGCAGATGAGACGCATCACTATGAATATATCCTTACCCCATTGCGAAATTTTGACCGAATTGATGGTGTGATTACTATCTCTCGCGATATTACAGAACACAAACGGGTAGAACAGTCATTACGCGAGAGCGAAGCTAAATTTCGTCGCTTGTTTGAGTCCAATTTGGTCGGAGTGGCTTTTTGGTCTGTGGATGGCATCATTACCGATGCCAATGATGCTTACTTACAACTAGCAGGCTACACTCGTGATGAGTTTGCCGCCTTGGGGAAAATAAATTGGAGACAACTTACCCCTTTAGAGTATGAGCATTTGGACGATCGCGCACTCGCAGAAGTGAAAGCAACAGGTGTTTCCCGGATTTATGAAAAAGAGTACGTCCACCGCAACGGTAAGCGAGTGCCGATTGTGCTGGGGGTAGCACTACTCAATGATTCCCAAGAAAATGGAGTTGCCATTGTACTGGACATTTCTGAACGCAAACGAGCTGAACAAGAACGCAATCGCTTGCTTCAAGCAGAACGTTCAGCACGAAAAGAAGCAGAAAGTGCCAACCGAATTAAAGATGAGTTTTTAGCCGTTCTCTCCCACGAACTGCGAACCCCACTCAATCCGATTATGGGTTGGTCGAAATTGCTACGCTCTCGTAAATTTGATGCCCCAACTACTAATCGTGCCCTGGAAACTATAGAACGTAACGCCAAATTACAAACTCAATTAATCGAAGATTTATTGGATGTATCTCGCATCCTCCAAGGAAAATTGAGCCTAAACATTTGTCCCGTCAGCTTAGTAATGGTGCTAGAAGCAGCAATCGAGACAGTGCGACTAGCAGCAGAAGCCAAGTCGATTAAAATTAAAACCATAATTGACCCTTCTTTGGGGCAAGTTATGGGCGACCCGAATCGGCTTCAGCAAGTCATTTGGAATCTACTATCCAATGCAGTCAAGTTCACACCAACACGAGGACAAGTAGAAATTCGAGTAGCAGAAGTTGATTACCAAGCTCAAATTCAAGTCAGCGATACAGGTAAAGGAATTACACCAGAATTTCTACCTTATGTATTCGATTACTTTCGTCAGGCTGATGGCACAACTACTCGCAAATTTGGTGGACTAGGTTTAGGACTAGCGATTGTGCGTCAGGTTGTGGAACTGCATGGGGGAACAGTTCAAGCAGAAAGTCTAGGAGAAGGATTAGGTGCAACCTTCACTGTCAGGCTACCACTGTTGCTCAGAAGCGAACAGGTCAGAGGTGAGGAGAAAGAACCTGTACCTTTTACACCTCAACCCCGACTGCTGGCAGATATGCAAATTCTCATAGTGGACGATGAACCAGATATCCGAGACTTAGTATCCTTTATTCTGCAAGAGTATGGCGTGCAAGTCACTGCCGTAGCATCAGCAAAAGAGGCACTGCAATCGCTGTCTGAGTCAATACCAGATGTTTTAATCAGTGATATTGGGATGCCAGAAATAGACGGTTATATGCTGATGCGGCAAGTGAGACAACGATCGCCCCAACAGGGAGGACAAGTACCAGCGATCGCCCTGACAGCTTACGCCGGAGAAATTAATCAGCAGCAAGCACTGGCATCAGGATTTCACTTACATGTATCCAAACCAGTAGATCCAGAGGTGTTGGTGAAAGCGATCGCCAGTTTGACTAACGCAGAGCAATCAACTAAGTAGCCCAATTGAGAGAGTGGGGAAGCAGGGGGAGCAAGAAAAGCGATTTGTATTAGGAATTTCGTGAAATAGTAATACCATTTCCCAAAAATAATGATACAGATCCAAACCCAGAAACCTAGACTAAATGGGACTTTCTTAATTACGAATTACGAATTACGAATTACGAATTGTATAAGTAGCTGGACAAAAATATTTACTGTCATTGCGAACAAAGTGAAGCAATCCCAAACCCTTGCGATTGCTTCGTTTCACTTCGTTGCACTCGCAATGACATTGTGTAATTAATTCCTTGAGTTTGGACTAATTGGCATTTAGCAGCAATGAATAGAAGGCAAGAGAAAGTTACTCAACTTCTTTTAGAGGCTGAGTTAAGTTGAATAGTTGAAAAAGAAGTAGAAACTAAGCAGCAGTTAGGTCAGCGTTCTTAAG